>CBFDUR010000372.1:0-3067 GCA_965613005.1 uncultured Ignavibacteriales bacterium | reverse complement strand
CACCAAATAAACATAAAGAACTATCTCCGTTGCCCTTTGAAATATCGCCAAAAACTTGGTCGTATGTTCTGTTTTCTTTAATAATATAAAAAACATATTTTATTTTTTTGCTGCTTTTTAAATTATGTACCGACGGGATAATGTTTTGAGTATTCATCCAAGTTTTCTTCTTATAAATATAAGGTGTGTTCAGGTAAACTCTCTTACTCATTTTTGAAAGTATATTCTGATTAGGTTCATTTATAACGGAAAGAGTTCCTTTAAATAAGGTTCCAATATATTCCTTATTTCTAATTTTACGCGGTTCATAAGGGTTAGGTCCTTCAGGGTTAGCCCTCGAAGATAAACCATTTCCATTTGCCACAACAATTTGCTCTGTTTTACTTAAAAATTTAACAGAGGTCGGGTACCAGCCTGTTGGAATAAATCCCAAGTTTTTTGCAGAACCTTTTTTACTGATGTTAAATACAGCCAAATAGTTATTATCTGCATTTGCAATAAACAACTTTGTATCATTACTATTTAATGCAACTGCATTGGGTGTGCTTCCGTACGGCGCATCGGGCAGTAAAGATGATACAATCCGTTCGGTTTCTTTGCCTCTTTTTAAATTAATAACCGAAGTACTATTATTGTTTGCATTAGCAACAAAAAGTCTATCATCGTTTTTAGTAATTACAATATCGGAAGGATGATCTCCGGTTTTTATTATTTTCGATATTGTAAAATTATTAAGATCTATTTCTGCGATTTCCGCTTTACTCCAAACAGATACATAAGCAAAATTTTGTGCATGATTAATCTTAACATCGTAGCATTTCCCGTCAAGTTTAAGCTTCTTTAAAATCGATTTATTCGTTACGTCTATTACATAGAGTATATCGCTTACTTTAGATACTGCAAGAATGTAATTTTTCTTTTTTAAATAATCGATACCTGTAATTGAAATTTTGCCTTTAGGATATCTGGGGCCAATAATTATTGAATCGGCAAGGCTAAGTTTCCCCACATTAAAATTATATACATAAATAAGATTATTATTCCCTCCGGAAACAAAAAGTTTTGAATCATCGGAATTAAATACAATACCAAGCCACGTATTGTTTATAACTATTCTCTGAACTTCTTTATAATTTTTAAGATCGACTACAGAGAGTGAATTAATCCCCATACCGCTGTTCGACGTGATTGCATATCTTTCATTATTGGTAATAACCATATTAAGCGGCAGCTCTCCGATTGGGATTTGCTTTCCCTCCGGAGTAAGTCGCCATCCATTTGGAAGAAGTGTAAAATTTTTATACTTGCCCGGTAGTTCCGATAAATTATTATCTTTACTAATATTCGATGAACTACAACTTAAAAAAGTAATTATAATGAAAAAGGAAATGAAATAAACTGAAAATAGTTTTAATGTTTTTTTCATGATAGTCCTTAGTTTATTATTTGAAAATAAAGAAAATTTCCAAAAGAATTAGTTTTGTGTTATGATACTTCATGTAATTTTTTCTTAATCACTTGCAATTTGATTTAGAATTAATAATGTGATTTGTTAAATAATCCTTTAAATAATAAAAATACAAATACCGGGATCCCAATTAAATATCTTTTCCATAAATGCCTAGGTTCGGTAAATAATCTGAATATCCACTCGATACCTAAATTTCGAAATGATTTAGGAATTCTTTTTATGGTACCAAAATAAAATTCGAAGAAATTACCTACACAGATAATCAATTTCCCTTTAAGTTCTTTAGATAACTCAGCAGCAAAATATTCTTGCTTAGGAACACCCATCCCGATAAGTATTGCATCGGGATTTATTTTTTTTATTCTTTTTATGATGAGTCCCTGTTCGGCTTGATCAAAAAAACCATTTTGATATCCACATATTTTTAATCCTTTATTTTCAGTGTTTTTTATAATATCACTTGAAAAATTGCCACCAATAATAAAAATATTAAAATTATTAATGATAAAATACTTTAAAATTTTTTCATGCAAATCGCTCGCATTAAACTTCTGCGAGTTATTATATTTAAATAATTTAACAGTTAGATAAATCCCAAATCCGTCTATATACGTATGAAAATAATTATCAATAAGATACTTGTAATTTTTATCTGATGAATAAACATTAAAACAATGTTGGTTAAAATATGTAATTAAGCAATTTTGATTTCCATCCTTAAAATTTTTTAATATTTCGAAAACGCCTTCTTCATATTTAATTAATTTATCAAAAATCATTTTTTCAATATTAAGTCTTCATAAATGTAAGAAAGTTTTGAAAAATATTTTTCACAAGATGTATTTTCAATTACTTTGGCATATAAGTTATCAGCCATCATTTTTGCTTTTTGTGGATTATTGAGTATATAATTTATTTTTTCAACTAATGCTTGAACATTCCCACATTCAAAAAGTAAGCCGTTTATATTATCTTCAATAAATTCTTCAATTCCTCCGGTCCTTGCTCCAATAAACGGTTTCTTCATTAAGCCGGATTCAAGCATAACATAAGACAAAGGTTCTATTCTGGATGGCGAAATTACTAGATCCGCAATTGCGTAGTAAGGGAAAGGGTCTTCAACGGATGATAGGATTTTTATTTCTGCAGGTATTTCCTTTAAATATCTATTCATAGTATTATCATAATATTCACCCAAAATGAGTAGAAATACATTATGATTCTGAATTCTAATCCTTTTAACTGCTTCAATTAATAAATCAACTCCTTTAATTTTTGTAATCCTGCCTAGAAATAATAAAATTATTGCATCTTCAGGAATATTCAAAGTCCGTTTGAATTCAGACGAATCAGTGTTGATTTTAGGAATTTCCAGACAATTATAAAGGGTAATTATTTTCTTTTCTGGAATTTTATATGCATTGATAAGCATTGATTTAACAACATTACTAACGGCAATAAACTTATCCGATTTGAAACTTAAAAATTTTTTACCTTTTATTATGCTGTGAGCAGTTGTAATTGTCTTTATTTTTATTTTCTTTGCAACATAATAGGCTATCAATTCAGGATAACGATGATGTGAGTGAATTATAT
>CBFDUR010000371.1:0-3071 GCA_965613005.1 uncultured Ignavibacteriales bacterium | reverse complement strand
CCGCCTGTACCGTCAGGAAAGTTCATTGTGGTAATAGGGATATTACCGAAACTCAGTGATCGCAAAGAAACAGCCACTGAACCAAAACCGAATTTTGCGCTGACGGCAAAGTAACTCATATGGATATCGGCAATATACGATCTATAAGAAAACATCATATTAGCATCGGAGCTTTGCAAATCAACTCCGGCGGGATTAAAATAAATAGCTTCTAAGCCAGTAGCAGTAGCTATGAAAGAACCTCCGGTAGCAACATATCTACTACCGACAGGAATTAAAAGTTCAGGTGCAGCAGCAGTTCCGGCACGGTTTTGCCCACTACCGAAAATCTCAACCGTCGCTACCATGAATATGATTAAGAAATACAATAGTCTTTTCAAGTTAGTCATATTTTCCTCCTAAAAATTAAAATTTTATAAGAAGACGCCGGCTGAAAAACCAGCGCCTTCAATAAATCAATAGACATTGAGAATTTGTCTTTCTTGAACGATAGCGAGTTTCAGAACTTTTGTCCCTAGACCAGGCATATCGATATAAGCGATATAAATACCGCTTGCAACCGGATAATTATTTTTATTAGTTAAGTTCCAAGTTGTAAACTGCGAATTACCGTTTCCTCTACGTATTGTTTTTACCAGATTACCGGCAAGATCAAATATTCTGATCGTCCAAGCCGATTGAACAGGCAAGTGATTAAATGTAACATAATGAGTCATTCTTGAAATTTCCCTATCTTGGTATCCATAATATGGATTTGGGAATACATTAATCTTGGTTATGTCTGCCTTAGCCAATGCAGAGTTTTGAGTTTTACCAGGTTCACTGAAATTAAATACATCCAACAATGTATTAGGATAATTCGGAACTATGTTCATAGTAAAAGGAGCTTCGAGATAAGTATGAGTTCCTCTTGCCGATGGCCATATTGCATACAATACATCATGATCATAACCTGTTATAGTACCATTATAATGAGTTGGATCATAAGGTGTATCACTTAAGAATATATATTCCCGTCCACCTAGGCTGGAAAACTTAGTGCCGTTCCATCCCATATCCCATTTCATATTGGCACTGCCTGCTTTAGCATCCTCTACGAAAGAGGCATTCAATTGAATCGGATTAGCCGGATCGCTAACATTCCATGATGTAAACGGCATCCAACCGATTCCATGATAATTATAATGATCACTTCTCCAATAAACCGCACCTTGTGCCCATCCGTTAGCAACCGAAGGCGTGGATTTACCTGCACCGCCTGTCCATTTCATTTCGACAGGTACGTAATCCGTCGGCTTAACATCGCTACCGAAGAAATTTGCGCCTATATCCATACCGCCAAAGAATTGTGCACCTCCCCAATCTACACCGCTAACCCATCTGTCTCCGGAATAACTCCAGTGATTTATACCGATAGGAGGTCCGGATACTTTTGTTAATACCCCATTAATTATAGGATAGTTTCCATTACCCGATTGATTAGTTTGATTTGCCAATATAACCTTTTTTGTGGTAACATCGGTAAGATTCCAAACTGTTTTACCGCCAAGCGTATCAAAAGTTACTTTATAATTATCGCCTGTTGTACGGGTTGGATCAACAATTATCGGGATTACTTTTCCGTCACTTTTTCTTCCGCTGGAAGTGTGAGTTACTTCAACAGTATCACCCGAAATTCCGGCGTACCTAACTCCCGGATTAGGTGAATGCGGAGTAACGGTTAAAATGATCGGTGCTGATTCCAATGCATGAAAAGGAACATCTACAGCCGGGTCATACCCATAAGCAGTTACCGCAAAGTAATATTGCTGACCGTTCCTAAGCGGTTGACTTCTAACATAATCTTTATTAATAACTATAAACCTTTTAATGCCGGTATTTTTACCAAATTCAACCGGTTTTTCCAGTACCGAGCCGGTACTTGGGTCAATTACTTTGTCTAATATTATAGTTACATTATCTTTTACATCATAGGTAGCAATTCGAACCGCATTCTTCAGCGATGAAGACTCTGTCGGCATTTGGTAAACATTATATCCCTGGAATTTATACCCTTTATGGAATGAATTTTCAATAGCGTCAACACTTTTCGAATCATTACCCCAATTTAAGATAACTTTTTGATTTAACTCTGCAACTTGCACAACCGGGGACGGATATATAGGCAAATTAAAAAGATTATTATATGCAAATTGAGCAAAAATATCATTAAACTTTAGTACTGAAACACTCGATATATTAGAATTTCCGATACCCCCCACAAGACCTAGAACTACTTCGGCTGTATCGCCAACGCTCATCTTAAATGGACCGGTTATAAGATACATTCTTCTATCTGAAGGTCCGTCAACCGATCCATCAATCCAACCGGTACCGGTAACAGGATTGCCAGGTACTAAAAACGTACCGAATCCTCCTATCGGACCACCATAAGCATCAGGGCGTGGGAATGGTTTTGCCGCGGGATAAGGAGGACGAGGCAGGTAACCTCGCATCATGTTGTACCATTCCAACGATCCATTATAATTTTGTAAAGCAGGATCACTCCAAGTTCCACCGGAAGCAAAATAACCAGCCCCGGTCATCGGTCTAGGCCATACATATTTACGTCCGTGCCTCCACTTTAAATTGAATACTGCACTATCTGCAGGGTTATTAGTACGATAAGATACCCCTTGGAAAAAGTCATATCCGACAGCAGGCGGTGCCATGCCCATTGCAGAAAAAATTGCATCATGAGCAGTTGCGTTATAACTATAGTTCATATTTAAAAGCGTATCACTACCGACAAAATCATCGCCATAATATCCTAAATCCGGGTCTACAAATTGTGTGATATACATACTATCAACATAAGCATTAGAAGGTGTTGACGGAGTACCCTTATAGATAATATCTATTTTGTGGAATATCACGTTTCCCAAAGGATTAGCAATAGCATAAGCCCAATAAGTTTCTTGAACAACGAAGCCGATAGGAGGAGCACCTGCAATATGTTCTGCATATGTCTGACTGGAAATTTCTTCATCTTTTTTTGCGCTATGGGCTAAAGGGACGTCGTCATTCATTCA
>CBFDUR010000370.1:0-3089 GCA_965613005.1 uncultured Ignavibacteriales bacterium | reverse complement strand
ACTTTATTAAAATCAGTTTTTTTACTGCATTGAAATCACCGGAGCTAAGTTTGTAGAAATATATTCCGCTTGCCAAATTACTTCCGTTAAATTGAACAGTGTATCTGCCTTTTGCCTTGAACCCGTTTACCAATACAGCTACTTCTTGTCCGAGTACATCGTACACCTTTAATGTTACTTCTTCGCTCTTCGGAATCTGATAATTAATCATTGTTGTTGGGTTAAACGGATTCGGATAGTTTTGTGATAATGAATATTCTTTTAGTACATAATTACTGAGAACATTTTTTACATTCGGTTTAGTTAACGAGCCGTTTGGACCTGTGAACAAATTTTCTGCAACGGCTAATCTCATTTTCCATGCATCATCTTTTAGATTCATTGATTTGATTTCAGATAATATTTTATTCGCCTTTGTTTTGTCTCTTTTTATATTTAGATAAGCAAAAAATTTTTCAAACCTCGCATTTATACTTTGATATTCATTAGGATAATTCTTTATCACGCCGTCATAAGTTTTAATAGCTTTATCGAATTGATTATTTTGTAAATATATATCCGCCATTAAGTTTTTTATTAGTGCACTGTGTTTATTTTTTGCCGTTAAACTCTTAAAGTAATTCGGTATTTTCCTATCAGGATATTCATGATTTATTTTCATCAATTCCGTTAAAGAAAATATAGCAAGCCTGTCATTTTTTATTAACGTTTTATAATGTGCGATAGCTTTATCTATCTGTTTCTTGTTCTAAGCCGGTGTAAATGTCGGATAAATCATTATTTGTACCGGTATTTGATGACGATATCTTTGATAATTGTGATCGATTGCTTTGCAACGAAGTATTAGAAGTTGTTGCTAATGGATTAATAATAATTTGGTTCCATGGATCGGAAGTTAAAATAGGGGTTATGTATATATAGGAGTTATCATAAGCGTATTGCTTTGGATTTCCGCCTCCCCAGTAATTCTTTTGACCGTATATTGTACTGCTGTGATAACTATATGCATCATAAATAGTGTTGTTATATATACTATTACCACCGTCTCCGACAACCCAATTAGCTGTAATAGTTGCTCCCCAGCCGGCGGCTATCCCATATAAATTATACCAAAACCGGTTATAAGGATAAAGACCTTTACTTGAATAAAAAAATGATGCATTGCTGCCTCCTCCAATATAGGCACCCCAATAGAAACCGCTTACATCATTTCGGTTTGCATGAACTGCAGAATTATTGTAAAAATATAATCCCTGGTAATTATGATAATATGAATTACCGCTTGTTTTGGTTATAACATTGTTATAAATATAAGGTTGATATCCTGCAGTTTCACCGTAAATTCCGTTCTGCTGAGGTTCATTTATATTGTTATTTTTAATTATAGGTGCGGAATTATACACATAAACGCCGTAAGTAGTGTGATCTATTGTTGAGTTTTGGATTGTAATATCTGCACCGTTTAAGCATTGAATACCTGTGCCGTTGTTTATATTAGTATAATTTATGTTAGAGCCATAAGTGCTGGAACCGTCAAATATAATGTTGGCAGAGTTAAATGTAATCTGGTTAGTTGATGTGCCTTGGGCATTTAAGATTCCGTTTATAGTTAAAATAATTCCATTTGCGAAATTTAACGTTGCACCCGGATAAATGGTTAATGTAACACCGCTATTAACATCCATATTTGATACAAGTAAAATATTACCGCTCAGGGTTGTATTGGAAGTAATGCTACTTGACAAAACATTAATAACAGCATAATCAGAGTTAACAGATTCTTTGCTTGTATTATCTACTGCTGAAATTTTATAGAAAGTTTTATATAAAGAATCGCCATAAACTATTTCAGGATCAGTCCATGTAGTTTGAGTTGAAGGCACTGTTGTTACATAATTGTAACTCGTTGGTTCGCCTACTGATGTATTCGCTTTGTAAATTTTATAGCTGCTCATATCAGGTTCTAAATTTGATGCCCAGGTTAAAACATTTTGATTTGACAAATTGTAACTTACCTTTAAGCTCTGAGGTTTCGAAGGTGGAAAGGATAACAATCCATTATTATCCAACTGAATACTCAATGTAAATGCTTTTGTTGAAGAATTAAAATTTAGTATCTGAAATCCTATATCAATTGGAGTTACATCATCACCCAAATAAGCAGCCGGATTACTATACTTGGTAAATACATTATTAAAATCCACATTAAAAAAGTCTTTTTCCGTCCCTAAAAAATCATCGCTATTATATCTCCAGCCGTCAGGGTCTGTCTGATTATGATGTATGAGGGCAGCATAATCGTTGTAAATAACTCCTCCAACATTGATTGTAAGATAATCTCGGTAATCAAAACCAGTGTGGTATGTTGGAACGTCTTTACCTATTAAGTCATCACTTCTATCGTAAGGTGTATTATTACCCTGAACTAACTTCCAGGAGTATCTACCATCTGCATTTACTATGCTCAGATTAGAATTTGTAGCAATATTAAAATCTTCATCTTTGATATGATATACTAATAAACCATGTGTAAGTGTATGGTTAAATCTAGTTTCTACTAAAAATGGATTTGCTCCTGCGTATTCATTTCTGGTTTCATAATTGGCTAAAAAGTAATATTCTTTAAGCCAACCGGTTGCGGAATCATATCGTAACGGAATAATTATTGCCTGATTATAAATATGTGAATCATTTAAAACTATGCTATTTGTATTTGCAGTAATTATTGTAGGATTTAACCAGCCTAACCTATACGCTTCATAACTGCTCATATATCCATTATTTTCGGCACACATTAATGCGTAAGAATTAATTCTTCCTTCGTTACCATAATTATTATAAACACGACCGTCAAAATGTCCGGAAACCTGACCACCACCGAACAGATAGTGGGAATATTCGTGTGCCGGACCAGTTACACTCCAAGGGGTTGTAATATTTTTTTCCCCCAAAAAAATTCTTGAACCAGAAGTACTTTTTATAGTATCACCATCATTAGTTGAAAAATTAGTACCCGCTAAAGATTTTTCTGCCCACAACCCTGGTCGTCTTGAGAAACCCCTATTTATAATCCAGATTTGGTCGACAGT
>CBFDUR010000369.1:0-3097 GCA_965613005.1 uncultured Ignavibacteriales bacterium | reverse complement strand
ACGATTTGTCATTTCGACCGAAGGGAGAAATCTTTTAATATATGCAATAATCAGAAGATTTCTCATCAAAAAAAAACGGGTTCAAAATGACAGAACGTTTATTTTGCAGAAGCTCTAATCTTTTACTTCAAGATTTGCCGGTTTCTAAATTAGCAAATTAAAAAATCGAAAAGACAACTATCACTCAAACTGCTTTCTGAATTGGACGAATTGATTATTAAGGATTTCTAATTTAGATTCCAAGTTTTTTATTTCCGATTCTAAAGCAGTAATCCTTTCCTCGTATTGATTTGTAGAATCTTCTTTATTTTCCTGAACATTTTCCACAATCGGCTCACCTGCAAGAAGATGTGCATATCGTGATTCTTTCATTCCCGCTTGCCGAGATAACTTGGTAACGAGAGGCTTTTCTCTATTCATTAAACCATTAATCGTTTCCTCAATTTGAAGAAGATTATCAAAATTAAAAAGCCTTCCTGTTCTTGTTTTTATTTCACCTGGAGTTTGAGATCCGCGAAGCATTAACACACATATAACCGCAATTTCATCAGGTTTTAATTTCAGTTCTTCGGTAAAAATTTGGCGGTATTTCGGAACTCGAATATCACTACCTGTCACTCTTGTTACTAAAGTTTTATCGCGTAATTTAGTCAATGTACTTTCGATAATATTCTCATCGAAAGAAATTACAGGATTTCTATTAGACTTTTGATTGCATGCATTTTTTAATGAATTGACCGTAAGCGGATAATACTCAGGTGTAGTAATTTTCTTTTCTATTAGAGAACCGATTATTCTAGTTTCTTCAAATGTTAAAAAAGTTTCCATTTTGATAATAATTTCCTATGATTGAGTTCAGGCATTAAAGTCTGAAAATTATATTGTCCTTGATTGGGATAAAATTTGAAATTTTTTTTTACCGATAATTTATTTTTATAATATAATAAAAAATATTATAATATAACGTAGTGATAAAAATCGCCGACGTTTTAATTAAAACCAATTGAGATAAAATATCTTATATTACTTTGTAATCGTTACGGAATAGAAAAGCCGGCCGGATAGTTTCGAGCATCATAAAAGAAATTAAAAAAATATTTATCGAAACCAATTTCAAAAAGTAAATTAATGATCATAATAGATTATCCGGAATGAAATAATGAGTCTTTTTTATAAAGATATTATTTGAGTGAAAAAGGCTTTAATTTTTATTAATATTCACAGTTCGAAAACTTAATAATAACCTTTTTGGACACGTATTGATAATTGTAATGATTTAAATGAAGATGCGGAAAACCTTTGAAATTCAAAAGATTTGTTCATATATTTACAAATTAAATAATTTTGTGGCGGGGTAGCTCAGCAGGTTAGAGCAGTGGAATCATAATCCACGTGTCGGGGGTTCGAGTCCCTCTCCCGCTACAATAAAAAGGAGTTAAATATGCATATATTATTAATTATCTTCATAGGTATGATTTCGGTGATTTTGATAATAGTCGTTCTAATGCAAGCAAGCAAAGGAGACGGATTATCAGGAACATTTGGCGGACCGGCAGCGATGGGTTCGATGTTCGGTACACGAAGAGCAACAGATTTTTTAAGTAAAGCCACGTGGTGGTTAGGTGGTAGTTTGGCGGTACTATCTATACTTATGAACCTGTTCTTTCTACCCGGTCAAAGTACACAAAAACAAAGAGAGAGTATAATTCAAGGTTCTGCCCGGCAGCATATTCCGCAAACTCCTGCACTTCCTTCACAAGCTCAAAGTCTGCCGCAACAAAGTACGAAACCGGCTAAAAAATAACTTTAAATCAATTATCTAAAATTCCTTATTTGAATTTTTCTACCAGGGTTAATCATAACCCTGGTTATCGATTTTAGCCCGCAAGAAATTCAATTATTTAATCTTCTGAATCTTCTATAAAATTCACTGTTCTTATTATCGGATTCAAATATCATATTTGCCGTATACTATCAATACTCTTTTTTGATTTTATGCTTTAAGATTCCGAAAGATTAATGTATAAGAATTATTAAAATTATAATTTTTAACTAAAAGGCTTTTAAAATAATACATTGGTTGTAGCATAAAAAAAATTTATTTCGAACAATATAGAATAGGAACAATATGGCTAAGAAGAATCAAATTAAAAAGGCATATGAAGATATAGAATTTTTAAATTCTTCAGATGCAAGAATTTTAAGAATACTTTCGGAATTCCTTCAACCACAAACTAAATTTAAGCAACACAAAATTGTTGATACCATTGTATTTTTTGGGTCTGCAAGATTGAGATCAAAGGAAGAAGCAATGGCAAAGTATAATAAATTTAAAACCATAGACCCTAAATCGACAACACAACTAGCTGAAAATTTAAGGAAAGCACAGCACATGGTAAATATGTCAAAATATTATGAAGCAGCGGTATCGCTTTCTAAGAAATTAACTGAGTGGTCTTTAGAACTGGAAACTTTTGCAAACAGATTTATAGTTTGCACCGGCGGTGGTCCTGGAATTATGGAGGCAGCCAATAAAGGTGCAAAATTAGCCGGCGGTTATTCGGTCGGGTTAAACATTAGCATACCGTTTGAACAATTTGTCAATAAATATGTAACTCAGGATTTACAATTTGAATTTCATTACTTTTTCATGAGAAAATTCTGGTTTGCCTATCTTGCAAAATGCTTAGTCGTTTTTCCGGGAGGTTTTGGTACGATGGATGAATTTTTTGAGATTTTAACTTTACTGCAAACCGGTAAAATTAAAAAAAAGATGCTCTTAATTGTTTATGATGAAAAGTATTGGAAGGAAATAATTAATTTTGAAGCGCTTGTAACTAATCAAGTTATAAGCAGCTCCAATTTAAAATTATTTTCATTTTGTAATTCAATTGATGAAGCCTTTATAAAGATCACTGAGCATTTTGAGAAATATTATCTTACGCAAAAAGAAATTGAGCAAATTGAACCAAAAGTCGACTTAAAATAACGGACGGTTTGAATTGTTAAATATCATGGCTCTATTCTAAAAAGGGATAGATATTTATCACTAACCACGTCCTTTAGGGAGTGGATTAAACAACAACATATATCCATA
>CBFDUR010000368.1:0-3104 GCA_965613005.1 uncultured Ignavibacteriales bacterium | reverse complement strand
GCGCACGAGTAACGGTTGCCCATGAATTTTTTCACAGCATCGAAGGCGGAGATTATATTTACCGTGCTTCCGATACTTTTTTCTACGAGATGGCTTCCACTTCGATGGAAACTTTTGTATTTAATACTATTCACGATTACTTTGCTTATTTGAGCAACTATTTCAATGAGTCTTCCCGCTCATTTGCCGATAATAATGGTTATGACCTGGCTATTTGGAACATTTTTCTTAAGATGAATTTTGGATACAACATCATAAAAGAACAATGGGAATTAATGCCTAAAATGAGAGCCTTAAAAGCAATAAAAAATAGTCTCATTGAACGAGGCTCTACGTTTGGAACTCAATTGAATAAATTCGGGATATGGACTTATTATACTAATTATCGTGCTGATACGGTTAAATATTTTCCTCAAGCGAAACACTATCCGTTGTTGGAACCGATTACTTCCATACAATTCCAACCGCCGTTAAAATTATTGCATCTGAACTCCGGTGCGGTTTCAAATTCGTTTATACTTTTTACTAATCCTATAAGCATTGATACAATAATGACAATCGTTACTAATGCCGATATTAAAGACGGAATCGACAGTGTAAGCGCTACATATCAATTCAACTATGCTTTGCTTAATTATCAAGAGCCCGGTTCGAAACAATTAGCAGCAGGATACGATTATTATGAAAAATTTTCAGCAGACAGACCTTCATATTGGCTTACGGCTCAAATTCTAAACAATATTCTTTTACAAAGCGGTCAATATATCTTAGCTCAAGTAGATTACGCTTTTCCTTCTCCATTTAATTATAATAAGAATAAGTATATCTTTATTCCGGTTCAACCCGATCAGTCTCAAACTGCAGATTTAAATATTTATACCATTAATATGGATTTGGTATATAAATCTAACCTACAAATTCAGTATCTTTATGGTCAAAAAGTTGTTAAATGGAACGCAATGGACAAAAATAATAACAGACTTCCTACGGGGGTTTATCTTTTCTTCACTAAATCAGGGAATAATATTACTTCCGGTAAATTGGTAATACTTAATGAGTAATTATTCTATTCAAGCCGATGCGTTAAATAAAAGATTTGGTAGAAGATTAATATTTAACAATCTGAATTTTCATCTAAAGGAAAACGGTGTATTTGGTGTAACAGGGGCTAACGGTTCAGGGAAATCTACTCTTGTAAATATTTTAGCCTATATTTTATCTCCTTCAAGTGGAAAGGTAATTCATTGCAATGATGGGAAAAGAATAATTTCTGAACATTTGCACAACTATATCGGTTTTGTTTCACCTTATCTTGTATTATACGATGAATTTACCGCTTGGGAAAATCTCAATTATATTGCTCAAATCAGAGGAATTAAACTAAATAAAAATAAAGTTGTTGATTTGCTGAATCAGTTTCTGCTTTATAATCGGAGGAACGATCTGGTAAAAACATACTCTTCCGGTATGAAACAAAGGCTAAAATTTATTTTTGCCCTTATGCACTCTCCCCCTCTTATTATTTTAGATGAACCTACTTCCAATTTAGATGTTTTAGGCAAAGGATTTGTTTATAAAATTATCGAGCAAGAATCAAAACATTCTATTATAATTATTGCTTCTAATGATGAAGAAGATTTATCTTATTGCAGTACAAGTATTAATTTGGAAGATTATAAAAAATAATATTTTTCTGTTCTAAGTATAACCCAAAGAAAGGATATAAAAGTAAACATAATGTACATAGTAACATTATTTTATTCTCATAAACAAGAATATGTTTAAATCCTATTCATTATATAAAAAAGATTATCATTCGGAATTACGAACGCGTTACGCCGTAAATTCATTAGCCATGTTTATAATTGTAGCAATTAGTGTCATTATGTTTTCAATCGGTAATGAAAGAATAACACAAAGCCTTACAAGCGGCTTATTTTGGGTAGTTATTTTTTTCTCGGCAATGTCGGGTCTTGCACGAGCTTTTGTTTCGGAAGAGGAACGCGGTACATCGCTCATCCTGCAATTAATCGCATCCCCTACCACGGTTCTTTCCGGTAAGCTATTGTTTAATTTAATCTTAACATTCTGTATGAATACCGTTATCACTATATTATATGCCGCCCTTTTTAATGAATTTATACTGCGGAATTTTCCTCTTTTTGTAGTTTCATTTATACTATCTAGTATCGGATTAGCAGTATCATCAACAATAATTGCTGCAATAATCTCAAAAGCAGGAGCAAAAGGGACATTGTACCCGGTTTTAGCTTTCCCAATATTACTGCCTTTAATTTTAATATCCGTTCAATTAACTTTATATTCTATTTTAGGCACGAGTTTTGCTGATGCTGAATTTGATCTTGTAATAGTATTTTCTTATGATGTAATCATGGTTACAGCTTCTTATATGTTATTCGATTTTGTATGGAAAGATTAGTAAATTTTGTTATATATATAATCTGATTAATCATTATGGCTTGGAAAATCACACTATTTTTATTGCTGTTTATATAGATAAAGCAAAGAGAATCTTAAATATTTACTCAAACTCGTTTAAAAATTTCAATAAATAATAATGTTTTATTCCTTTGAAATTAGTAAATGGCATTTTATCCATACTCACAACAATCTTTTCGTAATTGTCTTTTATTAGTAAAAGATTTCCAAATTCCCGATTGATAGTTTTCTCATCTGCAAGTAAATAGCAGACTTGAACATAAACTTTATTATTATTTTTAACGGCAACAAAATCTATTTCTTCTGTTTTGAGCCAGCCTATCTTAACTTCATAGCCTTTATACAAAAGTTGATTATATACTATGTTCTCAAGTAATTTTGCATCGTCACCGGGTTTATATCCAACAATGGCATTACGAATACCGCAATTTTCGAAATAATATTTTTCTCCAAATTCAAATATACGTTTGCCTTGCAAGTCGTAGCGCGGAACTTTATGAATTAAAAAAGCATTAGTAAAATAATCATTGAACGTTTGCACTTGATTGTGCGATATATTTATGTGTTGTGATTTTAAGAAATCGCTAATTCGTTTCGCTGAAAAAATACTCCCGATATTATCGGCGAGAAATTGAATCAGCCGT
>CBFDUR010000367.1:0-3108 GCA_965613005.1 uncultured Ignavibacteriales bacterium | reverse complement strand
ATGAAATAATTGTATAACCTGACATTGCATATATATTTATGAAACGAAGTACTAGTGCAAATCTAAGTTACGGTAATTCAAAGACAGAGATATATTCAAATCTAATTGCATCTGTAATTTCCGAAACGTCACCGCTAATATTTGATACAAATACAGATATGGATACGGAATTACTAAAGTCGGTTGTGCAAAATGCGCTTCCAAGCGATAGATTGGTTTTGGTTATAGTTACCCAGCAAGGAGGTGATGGAGTTGTAAAGGATATTGGTTTTCCAACGTTAACTATAACATATACTCCGCCGCAGCAAAATGTTACAGTAAAGCAAAAACTTTCAAGTGGGACTGAATTTGGACAGATAGGATATTGGGAGACCAACCAATGGCAAAACTATCCTTCGGGTCATACTTTTCCATTCGGAATCAATAACACCGAATACTTGCAATCCGAAACTACTATTTACAATAATGAAAAATTTAATAATTGGGAGGATAACATTTCTTCATCTTACATTAATTTTAACAATTATTTGGTAAGAAAAAATGTAAATCAACTTGTTTCAAGTTTTGATCATGTGGACCAGGTAAGTATAAATTTTTCATCTGAAAACATATCAAATCAATATGGTTCAATTAAATTAAAAGATCCATGGTTTAGGGATGATAATTCAGATCCGAAAGGAAACAGAAATAGAGGAACAAATGCAATTTGGCATTCATATTCATCTCCTTTAAATGTTGCAACTTCCGGCGCACACCAAGGCGTCTTCCTCGGGCAAAATCCTACATTTGACTCACAATTGCCAATTTACTCCGTCAAAGCCGAAAGCCCGCAGACAGTAAATATAAACGGAAGTAATCACAAATTTTATTTTCAATACTGGAGTGGAAGCAGTGCGTCGTTCCAAGATTCAAATGCTTTAAAAACTCCGGTAGTATTTAACAACTCCGGTGCAACGGTAAAAGCCGTAATGAAGGGAACGCAGCTATCGAATGATGCGGCTGCATATTCCAATAACAGCCAGCGGAAATTTGTAAGAACATCGGATGGAACATTGTATATGGTTTATGAAAGCTTGGGGCATGTATGGTATGAGATGAGTACCGACAATGGTGCAACATGGAGTTTAGGAAATGGAGGAAAACCATTAGACTCTAACGGCGGCAAATTACCTTCAATTGCCTCCCACGGACATGATATCAGCATAGTTTGGGAAGAAAAAAGCGGCGGTGCTGCAGAAATTCAAATTGCCTGCGGCAGCGGTTTATCTTTATATAGCGGCTACCCTAAAAATGTTTTTGTAGATATTACACAATCATATTCTAATGATTTAAATCCGGTTATCGCATAGATTATAACGGCAGGGCAGTTGTAGCCTGGGAAAATAAAGATAGCTATGTTTATCCGGCAGGTATAGTTGCAAGGTTTGGTCCTTTGGGCCAATTTGCATTCTTAGGCTCTCCAACCTGGGATGGATGGAATACACAAGTTATTCCATCAACTGATGCTAATTCATTACACCCAACAATCGCTTCAAATAAAAATCCCAACGATATCTATAATATGTATTACCAAATTGCCTGGGTACAAAATTCTGCGATCAATTATTGTAGAGCTACGGTTAATTCACAAAACGTAATGAATTTTTCTGCAGTGCAAAATATTTCAACCGGAAGTTATCCAATTAACTCAATGCCGTCGATAATAGCCGCCTCTGATATTACTGCAAGAGTTGTTTGGCAGGGCTATTATTAATTAAATCAATGGATCGTAGAAGGGATCATGCTTTTTAATTTAACATTCTAAGTTTCTTTAAGTACTCTTTTTGTACACTAATTGGCGGAATAATGCCTGTCTCTTTTTTCAATTCCCCGGTGATTTCCATTTGATCAAATATTTCATCAAGAGCATCAAACATATTTACCACCGGATGAATAGTATCGCGTAAATGATGCATTAACTTCATGGTCCTAAATCCGTCAAACCATAAAAATTTTTGTCTGTTTATGTGTTTATCGTTTTTGGAATTGTTTAAAATTTTATTCCATGATTGCTTAAAATTTTGCTTTATTAAAAAATTATAAAGTTCTTTATCAATTTCAACCGCTTTTTCGAGATATTTTCCGGCGGTTAATATTTCATTGTTATTAAAAACGCGAAGCCAATCTTTTAATAAATAAAAACTTTTAGGATTATAAAGGAGATATTCACTTTGATCTTTTGATATAAACCTATTGACTCTTTGCCCGGTGCCGAACGGGACGCGCCAAGATTTCCTTGAGGAAGGATAAACGGTAGCAGTATTAATATTATTGACTTTCACATTCTTAATTAATTTTTCTAAAAAATAAAAATCTTCAGCAGCTTTTTGTTTATTCATTCCGCCTGTCTTAATATAGCTTTCATAATCGCAGACAATTGTTGAGCCGATAGAATGAAAAGCATAAGGGGAATCGGCAAACCGTAAACCCAGCACGTAATATCTTAGAAATATTTCATAACATATTATCGCCGGAGTTGTTTCATTAGATTCATCGATATTATGTGCAAAGTTTATTACCGCGCCGGAAATATTATTTCGGTTAAAAGCATTGTTTATTCCGGTAATATAATTATTGTCAATTGTGCAATCGGCATCCAAACATACAAGAATATTTTTACCGGTTTCCGAATAATTAAAAAGAGATAGTGCAAAGTCTAATCCGATTTTACGAGCTAAACCGACGCCTCCTTCTTTCTCCGATAATTCTTTTCCAGGTGTAGTACAATCAACTACACCGAAATTCCAGCCTTTGTTATCTAAGGTGTAATTCAATTCATTTGTCTTTTCATTTTTATTAATAATATTTCGTAATAGTGATAAACTTTTTAAATTATCATCCTTTGTCTTTTTACCGGATGAAGGGAAGTTGTTGATAACAAAAATAAAAATTGTTTCCTCCGCATATTTATTATCAGTCGCTGCTATAAAGGTGTTGGCAATACCACCACCCACAATCAACTGGTCAACAATATTCGAAAGAGACTCAAGCACTGTCAATTTGGTCGAAACTTTCGATCCCCCTACAATAGCAACCATTGGACGTGCAGGGTTATCCAGTGCCTTACCA
>CBFDUR010000366.1:0-3112 GCA_965613005.1 uncultured Ignavibacteriales bacterium | reverse complement strand
GGGCGAACGAAACGCCGGTGGAGGTTACAGGAACAATTGTTGTTCGTGTAACTTTTACCGTTTGATGTGTTTCTCCATATAATATCCGCTAATCGGTAAATGTTTAGCACGAAACGGCAATCAATAATCCGAAAATATTTTTTGCGGATTTAATTTTTATTGAAAAGAAAATCTTCACTCTTCAATTGAAATTCATATCTTTTCTAAATTCATATTGTAAAATAGAAAGATATTTTTCTGAAAAAGCCATAAAAAATTTTCTTATACCAATTTTCACACTATAAAAAATGTAATCTCTCATCACGGCATTTTGTATATTATTGTAAAGCAAGAAGGATTGTTTTGAAATCAAAATAAAATCTTTTCAAAAGGCATTGTTTTCAACGCTTTTTATAAATTGTTAAATTATTTTGAGCTGAATAAGAATAGATAATTTTTTATCACCATAATTTTATAATTAAATACATTTTGTATAAATTTGCAATTTATAATAATCGGTAAAATGAATAATTTGGAAAATAGTGCGCTAAGTACACTTTCTTTAATACTTAAGAAAATAGACGAAAAAGGATATAAAGTTACACTTCCTAAAAGAAGTCGGTTTTGCTTTGAATCTACTGTAAATGATGGTCAATCGAAAGTTAAATTATTAGTTTATTTCGGTAAGAAAGGAATTAAAACAGTTATTCAAGGTAACAAAGACTTACAATTGTATCGCGAAGTTAACAATATCATATTTGGGCAATCTTTATTTACAGATAATATTGAAGAGATAAAAGAGCCGTTGCGATATATCGGAACCGATGAGTCCGGGAAAGGTGATTATTTCGGACCGTTAGTCGTTTGTAGTGTTTTTGTGAGTGAAGAGACGTCAACGCTTTTAAAACATATCGGCGTTAAAGACAGTAAACAATTGTCCGACAATTCTATTAAACGCATTGCAATTAATATAAAAGGAATAATAAAAGATAAATATAGCATAATAAAAATTACACCTAAAAGGTACAATGAACTCCATTTAAAATTAAAGAACGTGAATAAAATTTTAGGATGGGCACATGCAAAAGCTCTTGAGAACCTATTGGAGAAAGTGGAATGTAATGAAGCTATCAGCGATAAATTTGGAGATGAAAGTTTAATTAGAAATTCTCTACAACCAAAAGGTAAAAATATTTTATTGCATCAATTTATAAAAGCTGAAAAATATACTGCCGTCGCTGCTGCTTCAATTTTAGCACGAGAAACATTCCTGAATTGGTTTGAAGTCCAAAATAAAAAACTTGGTATATTACTTCCGAAAGGTGCTTCGAACGGAATTGAAGAATATGCTATTAAAATTAAAAAACAATTTGGTGAAAAAATACTTGAAGAGTTGGTAAAGTTACACTTTAAAACTACATCTAAAGTATTTTTGAATTAGTTATAGTATAAAGTCAAATATGTTCTGTCGTATTGGCTTTGTTGACACAAGAAAAACTCATCCCCCCCGCCCCTTCTCTTGCAAAGAGAAGGGGAGCTAAAGCCCCTCTCTTTTTAAGAGAGGGGTTTGGGGTGAGTTCAAAAGTTATACAACATTACAAATATGACTTGACAATAGTGATATATAAGAAGAAGGGAAAAGATATGGTTGTTAATTCGAAAGTAAAACGAATTGGTATATTAACCGGTGGGGGTGATTGCCCTGGATTAAATGCTGTTATACGAGGAGTGACGAAACCCGCTTTGGATACCGGGATGTCTGTTCTAGGTATTCTTGATGGATTCGAAGGACTTGTTGAAGGTAGAGCGAAAGAATTAAAAAATAACGATGTATCGGGAATTTTAACTCGTGGCGGTACAATATTGGGCTCGTCAAATAAGGGCGATCCATTTCATTGGCCAATTAAAAAGAGAGGAAAAATTGAAATTGTAAATAAATCGAAGGCTGCTTTAAGAAACTATCTCGCATGGAATCTTGATGCTTTAATCGCTATCGGAGGCGATGGTACAATGCATATTTGCAATAAGCTTGGAGCAATGGGCATGAATATGATTGGTGTCCCTAAAACAATTGATAATGATCTGGAAGCAACAGATATGACTTTTGGGCATGATTCTGCCGTTTATGTGGTTTCAACTGCATTGGATCGTTTGCACACAACCGCTTCATCTCACCATAGGGTTATCGTGGTTGAAGTCATGGGAAGGTATGCCGGTTGGATTGCACTGAACGGAGGTTTGGCCGGTGGTGCCGATATAATATTAATCCCTGAAATCCCTTTCTCCTGGGAAAAAGTTTATGATAAAATTTTGAAAAGAGAATTAATGGGGAAAAAATTTAGTTTAGTTTGTGTAGCCGAAGGTGCAAAACCTCTCGATGGTCATATAATAGCCAAAGGGCATGATATCAAAAGATACGACCCGGTTCAATTAGGAGGTATTGGCGAATTAGTTGCAAGAAAAATTGAGGAGAATACTGAGCGCGAAACTAGAGTAACAGTGCTGGGACATCTTCAAAGAGGCGGCAGCCCTACTCCGTATGACAGAATATTATCTACTAAATTCGGAGCGTTTGCTGTTCAACTTGCTGTTAAAAGAAAATTCGGCAGAATGGTTGCATTAAAAGGCACGGAAATTAGAAATGTAAAAATTGAAGATGCTATTTCGAAACAAAAACTTGTGAAGCCGGACAATCAAGCTGTTTTGGTTGCCAAAGCAGTCGGCATTTCTTTCGGTGAATAACAATTAAATTAGTTTCCGGTTGAATTCTGAAGGTCAATTGTTACCCTTGTTTTTTGATATAGATGTTAAAGAACTATTGAAAGTTACTAGTTCTAATTTGATTTTAGTAAGTACAAAATATATATTTAAATTTAATTTTTAATCCTTCTTGTTTATGAACAAAGCGTTCATAAAAGGGCGGTTTTTGAATTATTGATATTATTAAAAATTAGAGAATTTTTATTTGATATACTGTCGATTACATGAAGTAAAATCAATAATAACTAAATCATAAAGAGGAATTAAAAATTTCTAAATTAGAGATATAAACCTGTTGATAAATATTTATTGATTTTTGGGGTCGTAGTTCAGTTGGTTAGAACGCCTGCCTGTCACGCAGGAGGTCGCGAGT
>CBFDUR010000365.1:0-3118 GCA_965613005.1 uncultured Ignavibacteriales bacterium | reverse complement strand
TTCGTTTTTCTGCCATCATCAAAACATTTTTCTTATGGAGTCATCTTTCTTTATTGGACTCATAACTATTAAATATTATGAGGATATCCATTATAATTTCATTTATAAGTTTAATCATTTAATAATATTGGAGGGGACAATGCGTATTTTCAATATCTTATTTTTTACATTTCTAATTAACATAAGTACATTATTTTCACAAACCCAATGGTCGGTTATAAATCCACTATTAGCCGAGTATTTCAAAGATGTTCATGTATTCGGTTCTCAAGATGCAATTGTTGTCGGTGCAAAAGGTGCTATTTACAGAACTTTAGATGGCGGAGTTACTTGGTCTCCTCATATTTCACCTGTAAATGACGATCTAAATGATGTTGATTTTGTTACACCGGCAAAAGGATGGATTGTAGGTGGAACTTCAATCCTTAGAACTGTTGACGGTGGAGTTACTTGGCTAAAAGTACATACGTTCTCAAGCACTGTATTAGGTGTTTACTTCTTAGATGCAAATACGGGATTTGTTTCAGGTGCTTTTGGAAATATATTTAAAACAACAGATGGTGGAGTTACTTGGTCTCCTAAAGCTTCAGGACTTACTTTCGGTTGGTTAACGGCAATTGTATTTACAGACAGTCGGCACGGATATGCAGTAGGCTCTGATGCTTCGTATGCAAGTACAACCGACGGAGGTGAAAACTGGAATCTAGTAGAAGACCCATCAGGTTTTGGAAAATGGAATCAAAGTATATTTTTTATCGATAATAATGTAGGTTGGATTGTTGGCGCAGGCGAACCGGTAAAAACCATAGATGGCGGTGTTAATTGGAATACTACAAATATTACAAGTGCTGATTTTGGAAATCAAATTATGCACGAAGTTTATTTTACCGATGCAAACAATGGAATTATTGTAGGGACAGGAGGTAAAATTGCAAGAACAACTGACGGTGGTAGTAATTGGATTATTTCTACTGTAAATTCTAATGATATTTATTATTCAGTAAGATTCGATAATGGTTCAACCGGCTGGATGGTTGGATTTGGCGGGCTAATATTGAAATCTGTGGACAATGGTGCAAATTGGACGTACCAAAGCAGACCTGTAACAACAAAAAATCTAAATAAAGTATATACTAAATTTCCAAATGAAGGTTGGGCAGTTGGTGATAATGGTACATTGATTCATTCTACAGATGCCGGCGTAACCTGGTCAAGTATTAATTTAGGTACCAATGTTCAACTTACAGACATTACTTTCCCTACAGACGGTAATGTGGGTTATGCCGTTGGTGATGCCTTTTCGATTTTTTATACTTCCGATGGCGGTAATACTTGGGTCCACAGATATAACGGAACAACAAAAATATTCGGTATATCCTTTATAAACGATAGTGTAGGGTGGACAAGCGGTAATGTTTCTACGGGCAGAGTTTTTAAAACACAGGATGCAGGAAAGACTTGGACGGCTAACTCCGCTGTTATAAATCTTAATATTGGACCGTTAGCAGATATCGCAGTCTTTGGTCAAGGACCAACAATTGTTGCTGTGGGTCTTCCAGGTGTAATAATTAAATCTACTGATGGAGGGAACACATTTAAAGTAATTAAAGATGGACAAACACCACCATTTAATGTACCGCTGAATTCAGTTTTTTTTAAAGACACAACTGAAGGATATGCTGCTGGGGAAAACGGAACAATACTTAAAACAACTGATGCAGGAGAAACTTGGAACCTTCTAACATCAGGGACAACTGAATCTTTGTTTGACATATATTTTCTAAACAGCATTGACGGTTGGGTTGTTGGCAGTGCAGGTACTTCTATTGTAACACACGATAATGGAACAACTTGGCAAGCTGAACCGAAAATAACTAATTTTTCAATAAATTCCGTTGCATTTTTCAACGGAAATGAAGGTATTAGAGTAGGTGAAAATGGAATTATACACAAAGGATCATATTCTCCCATAGTTAACCCAATTGATATAACGTTTAAAGTTAATATGAATGGAGCTGAAGATGTCAGGAATAATTTGCCAATTACAAATTTAAAATTTGTTGGAATGAGGGGTAATTCTTCATTTTTGGGGAATTGGCTTAATGGTGGAAATTGGATAACAGACGATACTGTGGGTCTCGCTTATATGAAAATATTATACAACGATGGAACCCATGGAGATGTAGTTGCCGGGGATAGTATTTGGACACTTAAAATTACTGTATCAACTAATTTTGTAAGCTCGGCAAATAACGGTAATCAAAATTTACCTTATGAATACAAATTTGGAGCTTGGTACACCGGTGCCGATTCTATAAATGGCGGAGTTGCACCAATGGATAACGAAATGTTACAGGGGATACATCATACAATTTCTTTGCAATCAGGTGTATCAATTATTCAGAACCACGTTTTTGGAGTAAAAGATATAATAACCGATGTTAAAAACATAAACAGTTTAATTCCAAAAGATTATTTGTTTTCACAAAATTATCCTAATCCATTTAATCCTACAACATCCATAAACTACAGTATCCCATTAAAAGGATTGGTAACTCTTAAAATCTATGATGTCTTGGGTAAAGTTGTAAAGACACTTGTAAATACTGAGCAATCGGCAGGTAATTACAAAGTTACATTTGATGCTTCATATTTATCTTCAGGGGTATATTTTTATAGAATTTCCGCCGGTAATTTTGTGCAGACTAAAAAGATGATATTGTTAAAATGAGTGCCGGGCAAAGTGAGAAGAATCTCCTTATAAGGAAACGAAATGGGAGATAGCAACCAAGGTGGCGGATGAGACCGTAGTATCGCAGTTTCGAGAAAATAGTCGGGATAGAATGATAGTGCAACATAACGCTATCGAAGGAAAGGGTCTCTAACTGAATAATAGAATATCATTCGCTCCCTTATCTGATTCTCTAAATATTTTAAACTAGGTTTATCCATTATTTATTGGAGGTTATTATGATAACTAAACACGTACAATTATTACCCCTCTTTATTATTTGTTTAACCGGCGCTATTATCGCACAACCGTCAATTACATTTAATACCAAAACTGATTTTACTACCGGAACTAGCCCCAACTCTGTTTCTATCGGAGATTTGAACG
>CBFDUR010000364.1:0-3160 GCA_965613005.1 uncultured Ignavibacteriales bacterium | reverse complement strand
ATTCATAATTCTAAATTTGCGGCTTGCCGCGTTATGTTACTGAGTAGAACTAAAACTTTATTGGTAAGGGTCATTATATCACAGTATATGCAGATTTCACAATACTGAATTAGAAAAAAGATATAGTTGAGAAGGACTTTCAATTGGATGATACATTTGAAGGTCATCAAAAACTATAAAAATTTCTTGGCTAGATAAACATGACTATTGAGATAGTTTAGACTCCTTGACCTTGGGTATTACTTTGACGATTTAACTCACTGTGAAAATCAGTGTCAATCAAACAATTTATAAATACAAATCAGCTAATTACAATTATTAATTATGGAGAATTTTAATGAAAAAAAATCTTCTGTTTTTTTTTATTGCTCTGATTTTTATTTTAAATAACTTATATGCACAAGAACATGAAGAAATTCATCAAATTCAGTTCGAAAATCACCCGGTAACTCATAAAATATTAAGTAAATTTAATCCTTCCGGAAGTGATATAATTCCACTAAATACTTCAAAAGTTTCAAAATTAAATGCCGTTGTTTTCGGCTATTTGCCATATTGGGAATATCTAAGAAATGCTCAGCAATATTTTAAATATGATCTTTTGACAGATATTGCAGTTACCAAATTTTCATCAAATAGTTTGGGAAATGTTTCGTACCCTCCGGCTTGGCCTTGGACGGATGTTATCAATAAAGCGCATACCAACGGTGTAAAAATTATTATGACTGTGACAAATTCTGATAAAAATTCACTTCATAAAATTTTAATCAGCAGTTCGGTTAAATTGAATTTAATAAAAAATATAAAATCGATAATTGAAACTTATAAACTTGATGGGGTAAACATAGATTTTGAAGGATTATATTTATCAGATAGGGGAACATTAATAAATAACTTTATGAAAGAGTTGACTGATTCCATTCATTCGGCTTTTCCCGGCAAAGAGGTTTCTTTTGCAGCACCGCATATTAATTGGTCCGGTTGGAATTTTAAAGGGCTTGCTGCGAGTTGTGATTATATTTTTATTATGGGTTACAGCTATTATGGGAAATCGAGTCCCAACGCCGGACCCACCGCGCCTTTAATAGGGGGTTCACATAATATTACCAATACAATTCTTGTACAGTATGCTTCGGTTAATCCCGATAAATTAATTTTAGGCGTTCCTTATTTCGGCAATCATTGGGAAACTTACAGCCCGTATCAGGGTGCCGCTGTGGAAAAATATGTCGGGGCAGTACCTTTTGAATCTGCTGAAGCATCTGCTGAAGTTTACGGAAAATTATGGTCTACAACTTATCAAACACCGTGGTACAGATGGAAGGACGGCAATTATTGGAATCAGGTTTGGTACGACGATGATTCGAGTCTTGGAATGAAGTATGATTTTGCTATCGCTCATCATCTTAAAGGTATTGGAATTTGGGCTTTAGGTTATGACGGAGATAGGCAGGAGCTTTGGAATGAAATTAATTTGAAATTTGGAAACGGTAAGTTACTTCCGCCGGTTAGACCTCAGCAATTAAGAATAATCGCTCAAGCCGATTCGGTTTTGGAAATAATGTTCGAAATTCCTAAAAGTGCCGTATCTTTTAAAATATTCAAAAGTATGGATGGTCTCCATTTCACTGATTCGGTAGAGGTTACATCCAACGATATAATAATTAAAGGACTAAGTCCCGATTCCATTTATTATTTTAGAGTTAAAGCATTGAATAGTTCAGGGGAATCCAACTTTACGGAACTTCTTTCGGCAGTACCAAAAATTACCGTTTCAAAAACACTTATTGTAAATGGATTTGACCGTGTTACAGATACTACCAATCATTTTGATTTTATTAGATTCGATGCAGAACCGGTTTTCGATAACGGTTATCCTTTTTCTTCTACTTCAAATGAAGCTGTATTTGAAGGTAAAGTTTCATTAAGCGATTATAATAATGTGATTTGGATACTTGGCGATGAAAGTACAGCCGATCAAACTTTTAATCAGTTTGAACAAGATAGTGTAAAATCGTTTTTGGAAAACGGCGGTAATCTTTTTGTTTCCGGTTCTGAAATTGGTTACGGTTTGGACAGAAGCGGGTATTCAAGCTCGGAAGATATTTCTTTTTATAAAAATTATCTGAAAGCAGAATATATTAATGATGCTCCTGAAGGTAAGAAGGCTTATTATTACTCTGCACAGCCAATCGGCAGCGGTATATTTGAAGGCTTGAGTAAATTTAATTTTGATGATGGAACTCACGGTACAATTGATGTTGATTGGCCGGATGCAATTGCAGCAATAAACGGAAGTAAAGATGTTCTTCAGTACGTAGGTGTTCCGGTTTCGCAAGGTGTTGCCGGGATATCTTTTTCGGGTATGTTTCCAAATGGTAAAAAAGGGGGAAAATTAGTTTACTTGGCTTTTCCGTTTGAAACAATTTATCCGGCAAATGTTCGTATCGCTTATATGAAAAAAGTATTTGATTTTTTCGAAACTCCTGTTTCCGTTGTTAATAATGAAAACCCGGTTCCAACGGAATTTAAATTATATCAAAATTATCCGAATCCTTTTAATCCTTCTACTATAATTAGTTTTATACTCCCCGGTGCGGGCAATGCGAAAATCATAATTTACAATTCTATTGGTGAAGAAATTAAAAATTTCAATTTTAATGATATTTCGAAAGGAAATCATAAAATAGTTTGGAACGGAATAAACGAGTATGGAATGCGTGCTGCTTCAGGAATGTATATTTATACAATCTTATTTAATTCACAAAACGGTGAAACATTTAGAATGTCGAGGAAAATGATCCTTTTAAAATGAGTGCCAAGCAAAGCAGGGACTATTTTGATTGGGTGAGACGGAGTGTTGTGAACTCCGTCAAGTCCTAATCATGGTAAAACTCTGTAGCCATGCCTGTGTGCCGGAACGGCACTGTGGCGCGCAGACACGAAGCGAGAAGCCAGGTTATAACTGGAAAATGGTTATAGGCGGTGGGGTGTAAAAAATCCCCAATAAATAATTATTTTTTCGTTCCATTTTTACTATATTTACAAGTGTTAATGTAAGGGAGTTAGTATGGATAATTGGAAGGGAAAAGCTATAGAAAGACAACATGAGAATAAAGCATTAAAAAAACGTGCAAAAGAATTGATAATTAGCCGTGAA
>CBFDUR010000363.1:0-3165 GCA_965613005.1 uncultured Ignavibacteriales bacterium | reverse complement strand
CGTGTTCGCCCAAGAAAAAACCTTGATCGGAAGTATAAACAACAATCGTATTTTTAGATAGACCGGAAGAGTCAAGATAATCTAACAAACGACCGATATTTTCATCTAGTGATTTTACACATCGTAGATAGTCTTTAATAAAACGCTCGTATTTCCAATGAACCAGTTCTTCGCCTTTCAAATTAGCTTGATAAAACTTCTCATTTTTCGGACTATATGCTGCATCCCATGCCTTTCGTTGTTTCTCATCCATCCTATTATATGCATTCATCCACATTCTACGGATAGTCTCATCATTATCTAAACTGGAATCTAATTTTAAATGCCATCCATTATAAAATTCTTTTTCAATACGCATTGTTGCCTCTTTAGCTGCTTCGCTTCGGGTTTTATAATCATCATAAAACGTTAAGGGTTCGGGAATATCAACATTGTCATATTTATTAAGATACTTTATCCCCGGCATCCAATTGCTATGCGGGGCTTTATGATAAGACAACATGCAAAATGGCTTACTTTTATCCCGGTTTTTAAGCCAATTCAGGCAATGATCGGTGATGATATCAGTAACATAACCGCTATATTTTTTTTCCTTTCCCATTTCAATAAAATCAGGATTGTAATAATCACCCTGATCCGGAAGAATATTCCAGTAATCAAAACCC
This sequence comes from uncultured Ignavibacteriales bacterium, assembly GCA_965613005.1. Lineage (GTDB taxonomy): Bacteria > Bacteroidota > Ignavibacteria > Ignavibacteriales > Ignavibacteriaceae > CAVVVS01. Next base: position 2,500 of record CBFDUR010000363.1, on the reverse strand, counting down.
GTTGGAGGGCTTTTAAGATGCCACTTGCCGATCATTGCAGTTTTGTATCCTGCTTTTTGCAGCAATTTGGGAAAAGTCTGTTGTTTATCATTAAATACTTCTGTATTATCTATAACCCCATTGATATGGCTGTATTTCCCGGTAAGAATAACAGCACGGCTAGGCGCACAGATTGAGTTGGTACAGAAACAGTTATTAAAACGTATCCCTTCATTGGCTATCCGGTCAATATTTGGTGTCTTGTTTATTCTACTTCCATAACTACCGACAGCATTGGCGGTGTGATCATCCGACATGATAGAAATTATGTTTGGTCCTTTTTCCATTAACTTTTCTTCTCCTAAATTGAGTAATTATTTTTCTTTAGCACGTATTTAACTTCACAAAATCTTTTTTGGAGAGGGGAATTTTATACCTTTTGCACAAGGACTTAATCGCATCAACGTAAATTAGAGTTTTGCTATTGAATTAATATTCATGAGTTAAATACGGCTCCTAAAAAATAAATGTTTATAAAAACGAACGTTATTATTCATTGAAATTATATAAATTATAAGCATATATCAAATTATGTAAACCGGCTACATTCTTAAATATCATCTAATGTTTTGTAAGATTATTCCTAAATCTTTTAAATAGTCTTTTTGTCTCTGCTTATTCGTATAATGGCATTAATAGATATCAAAAGAATATTGGAAAAATGAGCCAATTAAGAAAGAAATTTAAAATGGTTTTTTATCTCTATCGGAAAGAACATTCAATAGACCTCCAATAAGGAGTGTAGCTATTACGCCAACAAGCGTATACCATGTCCATGCTACTAATTTTAATGAGATCACGGTAATCATAATAAATATACCGCCGATAAATCCTGCCAATGCATCTTCTTGCCTGGCTTTCTTTACTAAAAGTCCAAGCATGAATGTACCAAGTAAACCTCCATACGTAAATGCTGCAATACTCAATGCAAGTACAACAACTGCCTGTGTAGTAGTCATAAAAAACATTGCAGATCCTACAAGCATAAATGCCCACATAATGGTAAACAATCGTGATATTCTTAATTGTTTTTTCTCTTCTCCTGCTTTACCGAAAAACGGTTGATAGAGGTCCATCATAGCTGATGAAGATAGAGAACTCATTGAAGCGGCAAGTGTTGAAAGAGCCGCTGCAAACAAACCGGCTATAATTATCCCCGTTAACCACGGCGGAAGTACTTTTATAATAAACATCGGGAAAATATCATCGGATCTCATATTTAACGGTCCATAATAAGCATATAACATAACTCCTATTACGAGAAATATTGCAAATTGAATTATTATTACAACACCGCTTCCTATAATTGCTTTTTGACTGGCTTTTAACTGTTTAGTAGCAAGCAGCTTTTGTACAATCAATTGATCCGTGCCATGTGAAGCCATCGCAAGAAATGCACCGCCTACCAAACCCCCGATAAGAGTATACGGTTGACTGAAGAATCCGGAGAACCCTTTGCTGAAACCAAGGTGGATAATATTAAATTTATCCGTTGCTTCAGCAGCATTAACAACGGAAGACCAGCCATTAGGTAAAAGATGAATTAAAAATATTCCGGCAATCAATGCTCCGCCTAAATAAATGAACATTTGAATTACATCAGCCCAAATAATTCCTTTTACACCTCCGGTATAAGTATAAATTAATGCAACAGCCGCAATTATTATTATCGCAAGGGGATAACTAATATTGAGCATAAGCTTTAACGGAATTGCAGTTGCAAATAATCTTACTCCATCGGCTGCTACTCTGGTAAATAAAAATACTATCGATGCTAAGGATCTTGTTTTACCTCCAAACCTATTTTCAAGGTATGTGTAAGCTGTTTTCATCTCACCTTTGTAATAAGCCGGAAGGAATACAAAGGCAACCACTATTCTGCCCAGCAGAGCACCAAATGCTATCTGCAAGAAATTTAGATTTGTTAGATAAGCTAATCCGGGAATGGAAATAAAAGTTAACGTACTAGTTTCAGCAGCAACAATGGAGAAGCATACCGCCCACCAGGGAACTACTTTTGAGCCTAAAAAATAATCTTTAACGGATCTTTGTTTACCGCCGGATATAATACCGAATACGGCAATTCCAATTAGATAGACAACAATAATTACATATTCAATCGTTCTACCGTGCAATATATAACTTTCTATTTATTTGAGAGTGAATTAATTTAGATATTAATAAGGTGTATCTAAAAAGGTTATTTTCAAATTGTGGATATTGATAAAAAATCAAAGCTTTTTCACAAGAAAAATACCTTTTTAGGGAAGGCTCATTAATTATTATATTAAAAATAATATATACATTATAATTTTAAAATTAAAGCGAAGCAGCGTTTCGCTTTACGTGTTTTAACATTATTTTTAAGTGACCAACCTAATCGCTTTACAACTATTGAATCAATCGTTATAGTTCTTTTTATTTCACTTTATACTAAATTTCCTATTTTATGCTATAAGAT
>CBFDUR010000362.1:0-3176 GCA_965613005.1 uncultured Ignavibacteriales bacterium | reverse complement strand
CTTATAGCATAAAATAGGAAATTTAGTATAAAGTGAAATAAAAAGAACTATAGTTTTTTACCGTTCTGAGCGTTCGGAAGATGTGAAAATCCTTTCGTTTCTAAAGCGAAATCGAGAATTAAAAAATGAAGCTTTTCCCTCCTTATTTTTTATAATAACTATCTTACGTTATAGTATTAACTTAATATGGCAGTCTAAAAATTAGGATTTGTAATATAAGAGCAATGGTACTTTTATTCTTCGGTAAGGTATCATTTCGAAAATATAAATAAATTCTTATTTTGATCTATAACATATTTTTTTAAAATATTTAGAATTATATTATAAATGATGTTTGATAAATATTATGTCGTAAGAGCTTCGTATGAACTAATTCCTTTGTAAAGAATAAGATTTCTGAGAATTTTTTAAACGGTATTTTCTCGCTAAATTATGTTGATTTTTATTATTATTTGTCAAGTTTCACAAGGTTATTAAAGAAAACCTGAATAATAACTTCCTATATATGCTTTATTTATGAAATAAAAGAAATTATAGAATAGGTCTAATTAATTTTTCAATCATTTTTAATTATCGGTTTAAAACCGATATTCTATTTCAGAAAGTAAATATTTTTAAAAAACTAAGAAAATAATAAAATAATTTTTTATTCAAAATCCGTGTAAAACACTAGTGATAGGTTTTGAATAATGAAGAAATCTTAACGAAAATTCTTTTTGTTTTATTTATTTTATTTTGTAGGTTTACGCACTAAAATTTTTAAAACTCATTGCGGAAAATAATAATCATTGCGGATAATGGCTACATCGGCCACATCTAAAATCAATTAAAAAAATAATTAAACAATTGTAGAGGGTTTAAACCATCGGTACTGTATTATTTTTTCAGATTTAATGATTACCTTCAATAATGCTTGTAACTAGTAAAGGTTAATAATGAAAAAATCGTTACTGGATCGTATCCTAAGAATCTACTTACCAATAACCGTATTTGTAGTCCTAGCATCCTTTACAATAACTTATTTCGCCACCAGGCCGGCAGATTATGGGGTTGGATATTCTCCCAAACAACCTATAAATTTTTCTCATAAACTTCATGCAGGTTTAATGAAAATTGATTGTCAATATTGTCATACCGGTGTTGAAAAATCGAGGCAGGCAATGGTACCGGCAGTATCAACTTGCATGAATTGTCACACAATAGCTCGGAAAAACAATCCTGAAATTAAAAAACTTAGGAAATATTTTTTGACGGGGAAGGCGCTTTATTGGAAAAGAGTTCACCGGCTGCCGGATTTCGTATATTTCAATCATAGCGTTCATGTGAATAAAGGCATTAAGTGTGAGAGTTGCCATGGCGATGTGGCTCAAATGACTAGATTGACTCAAATGAATTCATTTACTATGTCTGCCTGTTTGTCTTGCCACAGGAATGCTAAGAAAAGGCTACCCTATTTGAAGAATATTACAAATGGACCCACTAACTGTTATACGTGTCATCGTTAATCAGGAGGAACAATGGAATTGTTAAATATATCTCAAGAAAAATGGGGAAGAAAAAAGTTTTTTTATTCAATTGGAACTTTAATCGGAGGTTATCTTATATTTAAAACTTTTCCCTTTAAACTTTTTAATAATAAAAATGATAAGTATTTCAAGAATACTCAGCAAGTGAAGATTAAAATTAATCCACTTGCAGTTAGGCGAAATAAAATAGGTGACAATAATGGCAGAAAACAGAGACGATCTTAAAAAGAATAAGAAATCTGAAAAACTTGATACTGATTATTGGCGAAGCTTCAGAGAGCTTTTTCATGATATTACTTTATCGGATGCTAAGAAAAATAAATTTAGTGAAAAAGTAACCGATAAATTTAAACTTCCAAAATCATCTGCTATCTCCCGGAGAAAATTTTTAGCTTTAGTCGGCGCTTCTGCTGCGCTTGCGGGGGCAGGATGTACCGATTATAGAGATAAGGGTGCAATCGTTCCATATAATAAAATGCCGGAAGAAATCGTTGTCGGCAGACCTAATTATTATGCATCTACCAGTACTGCATGTACAAATACTTGCGGCATATTAATTAAAACCAGGGAAGGGCGACCAATAAAAATTGACGGTAATCCTGATCATCCGGTAAGTAAAGGTAAAACATGCGCAAAATGCCAGGCAAATATTTTAAGCCTTTATGATCCGCAAAGATTACAAAACCCCAAGAAAAAAGCATCTATCGGAAAATTTTTCAAATCTACCTGGCAGATGGTAGATAATGAAATTATATCTGCTTTATCAAAAAGCGGCGATAAAGAAATTGCTATAATAACACACAAAATCGTATCTCCTACCGCAAAGAAAGCCATTGATGACTTTAAGAATAAATATCCGGGTACTAAAGTTTATTCATACGATCTTTTTAACGATTCCATACGAAACGCTGCCTGGAAGAAATGTTATAGGCAGGGAAATTATCCATTGATTCAATGGAATAACGCCAAAATTATCGTCAGTTTGGAAAGTGACTTTTTAGGGTTGGGAGGCAATAAGGTGGAAACCGTAAGAATGTTTGCCGAGGGAAGAGATTATGACAATATAGAGGGTTTCAATCGCTTATATGTTTTTGAAGGAAATTTATCGGTTACCGGGACGAATGCCGATTATCGATTTAGGTTAAGACCGGATGCTCAATATGAATTTGTGTTAAGTCTAATCAGTGAATTAAAAAAAAGCGGTATGCCGGGTGTTGCAATAGGTTCGAAAATCCTGGATAAATATTCTTTAGATAAATTCACTAAAAAATATTCCTTATCTTCAAAAAAAATAAAATTGCTTCTCAAAGATTTATTAGAAAATACCGGATCGGAAATTATTTATGCCGGGAATACTTTGCCGGAGCGTGTACATATTGCCGTTAATTATTTAAATGAATTACTTGGAGCTCGAAATCTTTACAGAAAAGATTCTTCTTCTGTTAGTATTATCGATTATAGTAGTGAAAACGATTGGGTTAGCTTAATTCAATCGATGAAATCAGGCAATGTTGCTGCGGTAATTCATTTCGATTCGAACCCGGCATTTCATTTGCCCGGTGATTTAAATTACAGCCAAGCTATCAAAAAAGTACCTACCGTTATAAGTTTTGTAGGAAGTGACAACGAGTCTTCCGTATTGGGGCATTA
>CBFDUR010000361.1:0-3177 GCA_965613005.1 uncultured Ignavibacteriales bacterium | reverse complement strand
AGAGAAACAATTACTAAGATCAACTCTTAGTGACGACAGCGGTAATTTAATAATACTGTATGGTCGCCGCAGAATTGGAAAGTCAACACTGCTAAACGAAATAATCTCTAAAAAGGATGTATATTTTTTAGCGGATATGCGCGAAACTCCGTTACAAATTAGGGAATTACAAAAGCAGATTAGTGAAAAATACAAAGACTTTGCCAACATCATAATTCCCAATTGGGACGCTTTATTCACTACTCTAAAAAACTTTATTAGAAATCCGTTCACATTAGTAATGGATGAGTTTCCTTATCTTGTAAAAAATGCACCTGAGTTGCCGAGTATTATTCAAAAGGAAATTGATATGGGGAATCTATCCGGTATAAATTTAATTTTATGCGGAAGCTCTCAAAGTATGATGGCAAATCTGTTTGATAGCGCAAAATCTCCTTTATACGGTAGGGCATCATCAATAATAAAATTAGGCTACTTGTCGGTTTTCCATTTGCAAAAGTTATTAAACATTTCCGCAGAAAAGGCAGTTGAAGAGTATTCTATTTGGGGCGGAGTTCCCCGTTATTGGGTAGAACGTACAAAATATAATTCGCTATTTAAAGCGGCGGAATATTTGGTTTTATCAAAATATTCGTTGTTTTACGATGAGCCGATTATCTTATTTCTAGATGAAATGCGCACTTCTATGCAAAGTAATTCTATACTTTCACTTGTAGGAAACGGAGTCAATAAGCTATCCGAAATTGCCGGACGGCTTAGCAAGCCCGCAACCAATCTTTCAAAACCATTACAATTACTTATTGAGTTGAATTATTTGAAAAGAGAAGTCCCATTTGGAGAAAAAGAAAAAAATGCTAAAAGATCATTATATAAAATTGCCGACCCATTTTTGAATTTTTACTTTCGTTTTGTCGTTCCGCATCGTTCCTTGATTGAACTTGGATTAAATGAGATGGTTATGAAAAAGATTAAAAGCGAATGGAATAGATATGTTTCTGCAGCTTACGAAGACCTTTGCAGACTAAGCATTCCTTTCCTTTTAAAGAGAAAAGGGAATTTTATACCGGCAAAAAGATACTGGAATAAATACACTGAAATCGATATAATTTCCATAGATGCAGATAATAACATTTATGTGGTAGGTGAAGTAAAGTGGAATGATAGAATAAAATTAAATACGGTAATGGATTCTTTAGATAAAAAAATTACTAAAATTCCATTCCTTAAAGAGGCAAAAATAATTAAGGTGATTTTTGGAAAAAAGCATATACAAAAAGGCGGCGTTCTTTATTTTTCCGCTGAAGATGTTGTAAATGCTCTAAAAGATATTTAGAAAAAAAAACAAATAACATAAAAGTCGGCATAGCATTGTACACCCTTTTGCCGTGAGCCAATAAGCTTAGCGAAAGAACAGCATCTTTTTATTAAACCTTGCAGAGATTGTATTATTGTAACAGATAAATAACAATAAAGGGTAGTAATACTTGTAGAGGATTTATAATTATTTTATATCATGAGGCGTATCTTAAAAAGTCATTTGTAAATTTTAGAATTGTGAATATTAACAGAGGACAAAACTTCTCGCAAGAAAAGTGTCTTTTCAGAAGAGGCTCACATCATTTAAATTTATTGATCCTCTCCGAGGATATATTATGATCGGTTATATAATTTCTACTATATTTTAGACTTAAAAAACATTTTATTGTAAATACAATCAGCACTAAAAATAAATTTGTTTTTTATTTTAAGCTCATAAATGATTCAAATATGTTAATCTATAAACGGACGAACTCACACATTCTTTAAGAAAAATTTAACAAGCTCAAAAAAACGTAGATACTAAAAACGCAGATATTCCTCCCAAACCTTATATAACTGATATGTAGCATATACATCATCTCCGCAATAAATTGCGATATCTTTTACTTTTCCGGCTTCATATAGGTTTTTTACTTCTATTCCGGAGACTTCTTTTGATTTCGGGGATTTTATTCCAAACGCACGGCAGTAAAAATCGAGGTTAAATTTTCTTGTTAATCCAAAATAGGTAAGTTGATCTAACAAATCAATGTGAAATGAAGTATCATACCTTTTAGTTATTAAATTTCTCGAAGGTCTAATCTTGTTTAAAGCGGAACGGGTCATTAAAAAAGGAGTGTCGAAATTTCTTCCGTTGAAAGATATAAGTTGATCTGTGACTTCAACTATTCTCCAAAAAGATTTTAACATTTCGATTTCCGTAAGACCTTTATATTGAACATTTGTATCTTCAAGCTGCCATTGCTCTTCGGTATCGCTTTCAAAATATACAAAAGATTTCCCTTTATTAACGTCGAAGATACCAATTGAAACTACCTTTGCAGTGTAAGGATAGAGACTGAGATAACGAATTGCATCATCGACTTTTTGTTCTCTCAGAGCTTCATCTTTTTCTTTTTCCGCATATCTTAAAAGGTATTCTCGCTGACTTTCGGAAAGAGTTTCAAATGGAAAAGAGCATGTTTCTATATCAAAAACTATCTTTCGCATTGAAATTCCTAAAGTTTTTGTATAAAGGATTATTCTTCTTGTAAAATATCCACTTTCTTTTCAAACTTATAAACCTTCTCATAAAAATCATTATAAAGCGGAATGGATTTCCCGGCATTCGGGTTAACGTGAACTAATATCCCCGCTCCTTCTGCAATTACTTTTTTAGTATCTGCGTTCTCAATTATATGTTCAAAACCGAAACTACTATTCTTAATGAAAGAAACCCGTGTATAAACCAACAGATGGTCTTCAAATGTAGCAACCTTCAAATAATTAATTTCATTTCTAGCCATATAAAAAGCAGTACCGTCTGTTAAAATACCATCTTTTGGAAGTACACCCAAATCTTTTGCGTATTTAATCCTTGCCTGTTCAAAATAATTAAAATAGACAGCATTATTAACAATATGCAACATATCGACTTCATTAAATTTCACTACAACATCATAAATATGTTTGAATAACTCTTTATTCATTGTCAGTTTCATTTTTCATCACTCCGTTAAAAGAATTAAAATTGAATAATAAATATTCTTATAAAATCATAACGCGGCAAGCCGCAATTTAGAAATTATGTTTAAACTATTGCTATTTTTAAATTTCTAATTATTCTAATTAACCTAATTTCTAATCAAATCCCAATTC
>CBFDUR010000360.1:0-3183 GCA_965613005.1 uncultured Ignavibacteriales bacterium | reverse complement strand
CTAACGGAGTCAATTAGAAATTAAAAAAAATGCAATAGTTTAAACATAATTTCTAAATTGCGGCTTGCCGCGCATAAGATATTAGTGATGGATTTTTTTATGGAGGATTAACTCAAATTTTTGCCGGATGGATGGAGTGGAAAAAAGGAAATACATTCGGTTTAACTGCTTTTCTTTCGTATGGTTTGTTCTGGGAGTCTTTTGTTTTCCTGATTATAATTCCTAAATTAGGGTGGTATTCCGCTGCTGCTCTAGGCGGTGTGGTTGCATATCTTATTATGTGGGGCATATTCACATTTATTATGTGGATCGCTACTTTTAAACATAATAAGGCGCTTCAGATAGTTTTCTTAACTTTGTGGATACTGTTTTGGCTGTTGGCAATAGGAGAGGCAACAGGGAGTAGTGTAATTAAAGTAATTGCCGGATGGGAAGGTATTTTCTGTGGTTTCTCTGCCGTTTACGCCGGTTTAGGTCAAGTGTTAAATGAAACTTACGGAAAAACCGTATTTCCACTTGGATAATTCAAATTTTATTAACAATAGTTTTAAGAGGAGTTAAATTATGAGTGAAAAGAATAATGAAGAGGTATCGGAGGCGCAGATAGCTGTTCATTGGAAAGAGGAAGGTTATTTTGAACCTACAAAAGAGTTTATTGCTCAGGCTAATATAAAAGACGATAAAGTGTTAAAGCGCTTCAGTATTGAAAATTTTCCTGAGTGTTATAAAGAATATGCCGATATGCTCGATTGGTACAAACCTTACGATAAAATTCTCGACTCAAGTAATCCTCCATTCTTCAAATGGTTTATCGGTGGTAAATTAAATGCCAGTTACAATTGTATAGATAGACATTTACCGAAATATAAAAATAAAACCGCAATTCACTTTGTCCCGGAGCCGGAGGATGAACCTATACAGCATATAACCTTTCAAGAACTATACGTAAAAGTAAATGAAATGGCGGCTTTACTGAAAGATTTTTGCGGTCTTAAAGCCGGCGATACGGTTACTTTGCATATGCCGATGATTCCGGAGCTCCCTATTACTATGCTGGCTTGTGCACGATTGGGAATAATTCACTCACAGGTATTTTCCGGATTTTCAGGCAAAGCCTGTGCCGATAGAATTATTGATGGTAAAAGCAAAGTATTAATTACAGCAGATTCTTATTACCGCGGAGGAAATCTTCTAGATCATAAGGAAAAAGCGGATATTGCTTGTGAAGGAGCTTTGAAAAAGGGGCAGAAAGTAGAGAAAGTTCTCATTTGGCAGAGATATCCGGGAAAATATTCTGCTAAAACACCTCTTGTTGATGGTCGTGATTTTATAGTTAATGATCTACTTAAAAATTATAAGCGCTCACGCGTTGAGCCGGAGCAACTTCCTGCAGATGCAACTTTATTCATTATGTATTCATCGGGAACGACCGGTAAACCCAAAGGAGCTCAGCATTCAATTGGCGGTTATATGTCTTATGTTACAGGTACATCAAAATATATCGAGGATATTCATCCGGAAGATGTTTATTGGTGTATGGCGGATATCGGCTGGATTACCGGGCATTCGTACATTGTTTATGGTCCTCTTTCTTTAGCAGCTTCATCGGTAATTTATGAAGGAGTACCTACTTATCCTGATCCGGGAAGACCTTGGCGTATTGCAGAGGAATTGGATGTCAATATTTTCCATACATCTCCAACCGCAATTCGTGCACTAAGAAGAGTTGGACCGGATGAACCTGCAAAATATAATTATTCCTTTAAACACATGACTACTGTTGGCGAGCCAATTGAACCTGAGGTTTGGAAATGGTACTATAATGTTGTAGGGAAGAAAAAAGCCGCAATAGTTGATACGTGGTGGCAAACAGAAACGGGAGGATTTCTTTGCTCTACTTTACCCGGTGTTCATAAAATGAAACCCGGGAGTACAGGACCCGGTGTACCGGGAATTTATCCAATTATATTTGACGATGACGGAAACGTACTGCCTGCCGGAAGCGGTAAAGCAGGTAATATCTGTATTCAGAATCCATGGCCCGGATTAATGATGACTATCTGGGGCGATGATGATAGATACGTTAAAGTATATTATCAGCGGTATAATGAAGATCCTCAAAGTAAAGATTGGCACGATTGGCCGTACTTTTGTAATGATGGAGCTGTCCAGGCTGCCGACGGATATTATAGAATACTCGGAAGGATTGATGATGTAATTAATGTTGCCGGACATCGTTTAGGTACAAAAGAACTTGAATCGGCGGCACTGATGGTTGAAGAAGTCGGTGAAGCTGCAGTGGTTCCTGTTGCTGATCCGATTAAGGGAAAAGTTCCTCACATTTTTGTTTCTCTTAAGCCTGGAATAGAGGCAACTGCTGAGCTCGAAAAGAAAGTTACCGATACTTTAGCAACTGAAATCGGTCCGATTGCTAAACCGGCGAAAGTTTGGATAGTTCCTGATATGCCTAAAACGCGTTCAGGTAAAATAATGCGAAGGGTATTAGCCGCATTAGCAAACAAACAGGATACCGGTGATATTAGCACTCTGGCAAATCCAAATATTGTTGAAGAAATAAAAAAAATGACGTAATCTTTCTTAAAAAGGAGGTATTTAACATTTGTTTAAAACCTCCTTTTTTTATATATGAGTTTACTCTGAAAAGTACTGATGTGTCATTTTAAACTCCGTAAAAAATCTCATACTCCACAAAAAGTTTATACTAACGAAGTGAGTCTCAATAGAAAATAAAATCAAAGATTATCCGTTACTCCGCTCTTCATCATGAAAGTAAAAATTACTTTTGAACAACCTCATCCTCACTTATGACTGTGCCCCGGCAATAGAGATTCCCGAAATTTTGAAAATTTCCCGGATCTCCATTTATGAAAGTTTATTTGACGTTAATTTAATGTCTATTTAAAAGTTTCTCGGCTAAAGATTTCAACTTAGCGTTAACCAATGTTTTTTGCTGATCACTAAGGTTTAATTTTTTAATGGAATTAAATTCATCAAAAGCATCATCATTAAGCCCTAGGCTAGCTAAAACATTAGCAAAGTATATTCTGAAAGAAGGAATAGTTTTAGTTCCGGGATACTTTCTAAAAATTTCTTTGGAAGTAACAACAGCCGATTCTTTATAACCGGCTTCTGATAATTGAACAGCACCGTTTAGTTTTTCTA
>CBFDUR010000359.1:0-3183 GCA_965613005.1 uncultured Ignavibacteriales bacterium | reverse complement strand
GAATTAATTTCAAATCAGAAAAAGGTAAACTAACCCTGGGAAGCGGCGAACTAAGAGAAATAAGATGGGAAGTTTCAGAAAGAGGGAAAAATGGCGGTGTTAGAATAATATACTATTGGATAACAAAAGGAAAAGTAATTTTAATGCTATTGGTATTTCCCAAAAATGAACAAGATAATTTAACGCCGTTACAATTAAAAATATTAAAAGGTAAAAAAAAACTGAGAAAGAATTTTATTTTGCAAATCCTGAACCAAAGCAAATCAAAAAAATATTTTGATTTTCACGAATAAGTTTACTAACTTATTTAATAAGTACATCGACGCTTCAAAATCTGGAACATGTAGAAGAAAACCGGAAGGCTTAGCCAAAATATTATTGAATATTGTATTTAAACATCCGGAAACTATATTGGACACATTTTAAATTCAATGAGACGTATCTAAAAAGATACGTTTTTAAGTTTTCTAATTGTGAATATTAATAAAAATTAGAACTTTTTCACAAACAAAATACCTTATTAGGGAAGACTAATAAATATTTGAAAGTGAATTAAAATGAGGTCAATATCAAAATTATTTATTATCCTATTTTTATTATTTCTCCCTGCTTGCAATAAAAATAATGATAAAATAATCGTAAATCCTGAACCTGCCGCAACTGAAATTACAGGGAAAGTGAAAGACTCTTTAACCAAAAAAGGTATCGAAGGAGTCTTAATTTCTACAACTCCTTCAACTAAAACCGTATTATCTAATTCGAACGGTCAATTTATCATATCAAATATTGAATCAGGAATTTACATTGTTCATTTTTCTAAAAAAGGGTATCATTCCGACAGCGTAAAAGTTGATGTAAAGAAAAACCAGAATGTAACAATCGAATCGGAATTATTGGAAATTAATTACCTACAAGATATTACTTTATCTACCGACTCATTGAATTACTATTTTAACGGAAAGCTCCTTCCTATTCCAATCATAATTAAAAACTATACTGATACTACAGTTTATTATGGAAAGTGCGGTAGTACGCCGTTTTTGCGGTAGATAATTATAATAACGGAAATTGGTTAAAGGGCAGATTTTGGGGTAATCCTTGCTGGGCAATTTTTACTTTTAAAACAGTTGGCGTACAACCATATTCATCATCGATTGATACACTCTATATTACCAACACAGGAATTTTCAGATTCCGTTTACTTTTTGGTTTTGATAATGGAAATTTAATTTCGGATACATTAGTCAGCAACCGGTTTGAAGTAGAGTAAGATAATTACCCTGCATTTGTGAAAGATTAAATGTTAAGCGGAAGGGAAAATCTTAAGAAGATAATTGAAACTTATTGCCCTGAGATTGAAATTCTGGGATTGGCTGATTCTGTTATAAATGCAATTGAGATGATAAAAATCAACAAGCCTGATGTAGTATTTCTCGATATTAATATGCCTGTCCTCAACGAATTTGACTTTCTTGAAGAATACGATGAACGTAAATTTATGGTAGTGATCGTAAGCACCCACGAAGAATTTGGCATCAGTGCATTAAAAAGCAGAGGCGCAGCAGACTATCTTCTTAAGCCGGTTAGCATTAAAGAGCTTAAGCAGACAGTTAAAAAACTTGGCTGTTTACATAATAAGAAGAAAACAAATTCGGGAAAAACATTAACAGAATATATTCATGGTATTAAAATTATTTATTACGATTATTATATCTTCGGCGCATTTGGCGGAAATGAAATAAAAAATATTTTTTATATAAGGAATGAAATTGCATCTGTTTGACCGGCCGTCATTCTTTAAGATCGGCGACGTACTTTATCTGTTTGGAAATTGGGATAATTCCTTAAGCGTTCAAAGAGAATTTAATTATAATTAAGAAGGGAGCATCCCGGTTCTATATTTTTGGATAGTTCTAAAATGCAGCTTCCTAAACCGATCATGTTCGAAGACCTAACCTAAACAAGCCGGAACCAAAATGGTTTTTAATAGTTAAATAAATATTTTTTCTTCTGTAAGCCTTATCTATAAAGGTTACATAAAACAACAAAAATTTTTCTGCCAAAAATAACACGAATATTACTGATAAGCGCCTAAACAGCCGCAATGATAGTTCACACGGCACGGAAGTAATTATTTCTCTTCACCCCCGCCACTCTATAAAATTTCTACTTCGGAGTCATCTTAAGATTAATTGGACTAAGATTCAAAAAAAGTTTTTGATGGTACATGTTTCTTCATGGTTTCCGGTTTCTTATAAAGGTCGGGAGGTATTACCGGTAAGGGAGAGCGGACTAGGTCACTCTCCAGCGTTACAAACTTTGAGGCGGGAGATGAACCTTACAAAACACTAAAACTCTTCTTGGCTATACTGCCTGTTGGATTGAGTAATTTCTGATTTCAATTCCACTCTTTAATATTTCAGATACAACTGGGTTCGAAGTCTGAAAGTCGGATAAACTAAAAGGATGTGGTTCAATCAACAAATCATCATCTGTACGCATTTTCATTAATTCAATTTGCAGATCAATAACATCATCTATTGTTTTAAAAACAATGGCTAAATCAATATCGCTGTTTATATGATTAGTACCCTTTGCAAACGAACCAAAAAGAATCACATTCACAACCTGAAACTTTTTATTGATAAAGTCAGCATATCTTTGTGCAATTTTTATAGCTTCGTTTTTATCCATTCTCTTAATTCTTTAATATTAGAAATCCATTCTGCTGTATATCCTGGTGTACATTTTTTATTAAAAGCCTCCTTATAACTTTCATATCGGGCATTTAAATTAAATGTTGTTATTGTATCCAGCCACCCTATTTGAAAATCTTTAAATTCGATTTGTGACAATTTCGCAAGTCGTCTCAAATCATGAGTAAAAGGAGCATGAGTTGAAGTCTTTTTGACTACACCAGCTTTTAATAACCTCTCAACTACAATATGTCCAATAAACAATGACCAATGAAAATCTTTTGATTCATAAAGGTGTATCATTGTTTCATAATCATCATCTGATGTTACAATCCAATGATTAATCGTTTTTTCTATATCTATTTTTTCATTTTCCATAAATCAAAAATACAAAATTATCTTCACATGATAATCAGTTTCTATTTGCAGAATTATTTTAAGAAAGTTAAATAAATTTTCTTTATAAATCATCATGGTGATTTTATTT
>CBFDUR010000358.1:0-3186 GCA_965613005.1 uncultured Ignavibacteriales bacterium | reverse complement strand
TTATTCTATTCCATCCACTAAAGTGATTATTTCGCACCAAGATTACAACATTTTTATTAACGGACTAAATTTATAAATATACCGTCTTTGAATCGTATTCAAACTATGGGTCGGGAGTTCTGATATTAATACATATTTGCTCAATTTTTAATTGCAGCTACCATCATTCGAAATTAAAAATACACTTAGAAAATATAAAATAATAACATAAACGAATCTAACATATTCATTGATGTGAAATCTTGATAATATTGTAGATTATATTTAACATTGTTTAGGAAAAACAGATCAATAAGGTTCAATTTTTATAAATTTACCTAAACGTTGCAAAAAACAATGGCTGTAAATCATAACCGCACAGTGATAGAATATATATATAATCAGGCTGTGCCTTTTAGAGCGAAAGAATTTGAACATCTTAAAAAAGAATCCTCAGAATTTTTAGTTACACCGTTAAAGGTAATGGCATTTCTGATTGCTATAGCCGGGCTTTTTGCTATGGTGTTCGAGGTCCATTATTTTCATCATTTTGCCTTTCAGATATACATTACCAGACTGCTTGCTACCTTAATTGCTTTTGCCGTTTTGGTACTGATGTATTATGATTTTGGGAGGAAAAATTTATTACTGATGATGCATGTCTTATTAGGGTTGATTATCATCTCATCGGCTTATATGATTTATTTGATGCCCAAAACCATAGTGCTCAACGCACAAATTGTAGGACTGATGATATTCACTTCGGCATTATTCTTAAGCTGGGACGTAAAAAACCAAATAATTGTTGCTATCTATTACAATATCGTTTTTGCTTCGGCAATCCTTTTAAATAACAAAGCAATTTATTTTTTACCGAATATGTATGTATCGGTTATTTTTGTTTTATTTTTAAGTATACTTTCGGTAATAGGAGCGGCGGTTAATTATAGATTGAGAATGCAGCTTTCAGAGAGGTCTTTTCTTATCGAGCTTTCGGAAAAAAAATATCATTCAATTTTTAATAATTCTTCGGAAGGTATATTCCAATCTAGTTTGGACGGTCATTTCTTAACCGTTAATGCTGCACTTATGAAAATATTAGGATATGAAAATAAAGGAGAATTGTTAAGTCTAGATATTGCTAAGGATGTTTATGTTGATGCAGAGGATAGAAAAAAAATAATTGATGGAATAACTAACAACAACGGAGAATTACGAAATTATCAAGTTTTGATGAAACGCAAAGATAAAAGCAATATTATTGTAAGATTGAACGAAAGATTAGTAACCGATGAAGAAGGACTTGAAGCATATTATGAAGGTAATATTCAGGATATAACCGAACAAGTACGTGCACAAAAATTAAGAAACGAAGCCGAGGAAGCATTGCAAATCGAAAAGGAAAAATCGGATAAACTTGCTCGGGAAGCCGCCGGAGCAAGTCAATTAAAAAGCCAATTTTTGGCAAATATGAGCCACGAAATACGTACTCCTATGAATGGGATAATAGGACTTTTATGCCTCATCGAAAATGGTTCATACAAAGATATTGATGAAATGAAATCTTTTGCTTCCAATGCAAAGCATTCCGCAGAAATATTGCTCGATATTATAAATAATATATTAGATCTTTCAAAAATTGAATCCGGGAAAATGGAACTTGCGAATGTGGATTTTAATTTAGGCGATATTATTGATGATGCAGTGTCGGTATTATCTTCAAAAATAAATGAAAAAAATATTAAAATTTCCCGTGAAATTCAGGAAAATACACAAATCTTATTGAAAGGCGACGCTACAAGAATCAGGCAAATATTTTTAAACTTAATCGGAAATGCCGTTAAATTTACTAAAAACGGTACTATTAAAATTAAAGTAAAATCTAAGGAAATTGGGAACAATTTTATTATCATATTTGCTTCGGTTTTAGATTCCGGAATTGGGATTCCTGAAGAAAAGCTACATAATCTATTCAAACCGTTTTCACAAGTCGACGGTACTAATAGCAGAAAATTTGGTGGAACAGGGCTGGGATTAGTAATTACAAAAGAATTTGTGAATATGATGGGCGGTGAAATTGCCGTTGAAAGTAAAGAGGGGAGGGGAAGTAATTTCTATTTCACATTGAGATTGCAGAGACAAAATAATGTAAGAACTAATGTGCCTAAGCAGGGGTTGATCAAAATATATGATTTTAATAAAATTGAAAATTCTGAAGGTGAAATGGATATAGAAGCATTAAAAAATGAAAGGGGAAAATTTCTTATTCTTTTAGCAGAAGATAATTTGATAAATCAAAAAGTTGCAATGCGAATTATTAAAGAACTAGGTTATAAGGTGGAATCTGCATTAAACGGCTTAGAAGCCATAGATGCGGTAAAAAATAAAAAAATTGATTTGATTTTAATGGATGTTCAAATGCCGGAAATGGATGGTTTAACTGCAACTAAAAAAATTCGTGAATCTGAAGATTATAAAAACATACCTATTATCGCAATCACTGCCCATGCGCTTTTGGGAGATAAAGAAAAATGTTTAAATGCCGGTATGAACGATTATTTGAGTAAGCCTGTTGTACCGGAAAAATTATCAAAAATGTTAGACTCATGGTTAAAAATATCTCATTCAGTTCAGAAAGAAGAAACTAAAAAAGAAGAGAGTAATGAGAGTGTATTCGATTTTGATCATCTTTCTAATATGAGCTTGGGAGATGTGGAGTTTGAAAAAGAATTACTATCCGGGTATATAGAAGATATTAATGAAAGAGTTAAAAAACTTGAAGACTTTTTAAAAGATAAAAAAATAAATGCAATTATTAATGAAGCCCATACAATTAAAGGGGCTAGCTATACAATTGGGGCAACAGAAGTAGCAGAGCAAGCATTGGGAATAGAATTATCCGGGAAACAAAATGATATTGTTAACGCTGAGGAAAGACTAAGTAAACTCAAAAAAGCAATCGAAAAAACTAATCAATTATTAAATGATTACATGAAATAAAAAATCCGTTATTCCAAAATTAGTTTTTGAAATAACAGGGGCATGCTTTTCAAGTGTAATTTTCAAATAGTTTGTAAAACTTATCTAATATGTTTTAATGCCCAACCAATTTCTTCTTTTTTGATAATCAGCAGTGGAGCGAATCTAATTACATTTTCATGAGTTTCTTTGCAAAGCGATTCCCCTTTCCATTAATGAATGCTTCGC
>CBFDUR010000357.1:0-3197 GCA_965613005.1 uncultured Ignavibacteriales bacterium | reverse complement strand
AAATTGAACTAGTCCTTCCGGATACTAAAAAAGTTGAAACCCTGGTTAATAAATATGGTCCGAATCTTTTCTACAAAAGTGTTGAGGACAGGAGAAAGTGTTGTTATGTCAGAAAAGTTGAACCGTTACAAAAGAAATTGGCAACGCTAAAGGCTTGGATATGTGGCTTAAGAAAAGAACAAGCAATAACCAGAAGTGATGTCAAACAAATTGAATGGGATAACACTTTCAACCTGGTAAAATTGAATCCGTTAGTAAATTGGACAAAAGAAGAGATTTGGAAATATATTAAAGAAAATAACGTGCCTTATAATAGGCTTCACGATCAAGGTTATCCCAGCATTGGCTGTGCACCGTGTACCAGGGCAGTTAAACCAGGCGAAGATATCAGAGCTGGGCGTTGGTGGTGGGAAATGCCGGAACATAAAGAATGCGGTTTGCATACAAAACCGGAAAATTAATTGTAAACAATAGATTATA
This sequence comes from uncultured Ignavibacteriales bacterium, assembly GCA_965613005.1. Lineage (GTDB taxonomy): Bacteria > Bacteroidota > Ignavibacteria > Ignavibacteriales > Ignavibacteriaceae > CAVVVS01. Next base: position 2,717 of record CBFDUR010000357.1, on the reverse strand, counting down.
ACTATGGATTATTTAGATAAATTAGAAGCACAGAGTGTTTATATATTAAGAGAAGCTTACAGAGAGTTTAAAAATTTGTGCATACTGTGGTCTATCGGTAAAGATAGTACTGTTTTATTGTGGCTGACCAGAAAAGCTTTTTTTGGACACGTACCGCTACCATTAGTTCATATAGATACTCATTACAAAATACCGGAAATGATTAAATATCGTGACAAGCTTGCCTTGGAATGGAATCTCAACATGGTTTATGGTGAAAATAGTGAAGCGCTTAAAAACAAACAAACATTTCCGGATGGACAAGTAAACCATATAACTTGCTGCAAAAATCTCAAAAGCGAAGCTTTGAAACATACTTTATCAGGGGAATGGCAAAGATACAGATTGGATCACAAATTAAAAAAATATGTTTTAGATACAAATAAAGAACCCTATACCGGAGTTATTGTGGGTGTTAGAGCTGATGAAGAAGGCAGCCGCTCAAAAGAACGCTATTTTTCTCCAAGAGATAAAGAAAATGAATGGGATGTTGGTAATCAGCCGCCGGAGTTTTGGAATCAATATAAGACTAATTTTGCACCAGGTACACATGTGAGAATACATCCTTTGCTGGACTGGACCGAATTAAATATTTGGGAATATATCGATAGAGAAAATATCCCTATAATATCCCTATATCTAAATCAAGGTAATGGTAAACGTTATCGTTCCTTGGGTTGCTATCCATGTACATACCCAGTAGAATCGGAGGCTGGAACAGTGAAAGAAATTATAGAAGAGTTAAAAAGCGGCAAGTTCGCCAATATTGCCGAACGTTCAGGCCGTGCTCAGGATAAAGAAGATGGTAACGGCTTAGAAACATTACGCCGTGACGGATATATGTAAAAGGTAGTAATGCATAAAGAACAAATGAACATAGTAATAGTAGGACATGTTGACCATGGCAAAAGCACAGTAATAGGCAGGTTATTAGCTGATACAAAATCTTTGCCTGAAGGAAAGTTAGAACAAGTAAAAGCCATGTGTGCCGGAAATTCAAAACCCTTTGAGTATGCTTTTCTACTCGATGCCCTTAAAGATGAACAAGCACAAGGCATTACTATCGATATTGCACGTTGTTTTTTTAAGTCTAAAAAACGTGATTATATTATTCTAGACGCCCCTGGTCATATAGAATTTTTGAAAAATATGGTTACCGGTGCCGCCCGGGCTGAAGCCGTATTATTGGTTATTGATGCTAATGAAGGCATTCAGGAAAATTCAAAAAGACATGGGTATATGGTTTCAATGCTGGGACTAAAACAGGTTACTGTTTTAATTAATAAAATGGATTTGGTTGATTATAATCAAAATGTATTTAAGAAAATAAAAAAAGAATACTCATTGTTTCTGAAGCAAATAAATATTGATCCCGTAAGCTTTATTCCAATAAGTGCCAGAGAAGGAGATAATATAACATCAATATCCGATAAATTGACTTGGTATGATGGATTATCTGTTTTAGATCAATTAGATAAATTTCAAAAATCTCTGCCGCTTGGAATTCTTCCTTTTAGATTTCCGGTACAAGATGTATACAAATTTACAGAACAAAATGATAACCGTCGGATCGTTGCAGGCACTATTGAAACAGGAGAAATTAGTGTTGGCGATAAAGTTAAATTTTTACCATCTCAAAAAATCTCTGCTATAAAATCAATAGAAGCATTTAATACACCTCGAAAAATTGACACCGGTACAGGCGAATCAATAGGCTTTACATTGACTACTCATATATATATTAGACCGGGAGAAATGATGGTAAGAGTTAATGACGAACAGCCCTATGTTAGTACCAGATTTAAAGCTAATATATTTTGGGTAGGAAAAGATTCAATGATAAAAAATAAAAATTATAAATTAAAAATGGCTGCGGATAGAACACCGGTTAAATTGGTAGAAATTAAAAATGTTCTAGATACCTCGGATCTTACATCTGATCGAAACAAACAACAAATTGATGAAAATGATGTTGCCGAATGTGTTTTCGAAACTGTTAAACCTATCGCCTTTGATTTAACAAGTGAATTGGAAAATACAAGTAGGTTTGTTATTGTCGATAATTTTGAAATTGCGGGCGGCGGCATAATATTAGAAGACACATTTATAAAAGGAAGTATTCTTGGCAAACATATTAAAGAACGTGAAAGTATTTGGGAAAAAAGATCAATTACCACAAATGAGATATCCGAAACTTATCGTTATAAAACAAAATTTATAGTTCTTACCGGTCAGTCTAATATAGGTAAGCGAAAAATTGCTAAAACGTTGGAAAAGAAATTATTTGAAGCCGGCATTAATGTTTATTATTTAAGTATCAATAGTCTTAAACTTGGTTCTGATGTACATATTAGAAGACTGGGAGAGTTGGCAAGAGTAATAACCGATTCCGGGCAATTACTTATTACCACTATAGATAATGCAGACAAGCATGATATTAATAAACTTAAATTGCTTAACGAACCCAACAATATTTTAGTAATTAGCGTTGGGGAAAATACTCTTAATGAATTAGAGGTGAATTTACATTTAGAAAAAGATGAAACAATTAACAATGCAGTTGATAAAATTTATCAATTATTTAAAGAAAAGCCTGTAATTTTAGAACAATCACAATTATAAGATATAGTTATGTACTTGCCGATTTGTATTAATGTTAACAGTAAAAAGATTTTAAT
>CBFDUR010000356.1:0-3209 GCA_965613005.1 uncultured Ignavibacteriales bacterium | reverse complement strand
TATAAGGATATACCATTTTATCACCAAATTGATATCCGTCTTTTATTGGGTTTTGTAAGTATGGTCTGTATAAGATTAATAAAGCCGTAAAATAAATTATTTCATCTGAACAAAATACTAAGTCTTCAAAACAACGATTGAAGTCAAAATCTGAAGACTTATTTTTAATACTGCCAATTGTGTCAAAATACCATTTAAGAATATTATAAACCGTTCTATTTCTTCCTGTACAGGAGGATCATGCAATAAATAATTTTCAATACCGGATACAACTCCTACCGGAAAACTTTTCTTAAAAATTATCTCATTGATTGTTCCGAAAATTAATTCTGTACTTCCACCTCCAATATCAATAACCAACGAATTTCCATCCTTATTTTTATCGGAAAGAGCTCCTAAAAATGACAGCCTGGCTTCTTCATCTCCGGATATTATATTTACTTTCACATTAAAATGTTTAGTAATTTTTTTTGCTATTTCTTTCCCATTTGAAGCTATTCTGAAAGCATTGGTAGCTGTAATTAACGTATATTTACAATTCAGCCTATTTATAATATTGAAATACTCATCAAGTATTTTGAATAGTTCATTGATTTTTTCATTAGAAATTGGACCATTCGGGATTAATCCTTTTCCGATACGCGGAATTCCGGACTCATTTAAAATAGAATTAATTTCTTCGGTTCTTTCATTTACATCTGCAATTAAAAGGATGACCGTATTTGTTCCAATGTCTATCGAAGCAACAATCATAATTTTTTTTTATTTTAACTTAATTAAATAAATCTAATTATGAAAAAACTGAAGCTTAGTTCCAAAATATTTTTATTTATTTTCGTTTTATCGCTAATAATTTGGATAGGCGGGTATTTAACCCGGATATCTATAACATACCAATTATTTGAAAGAATTAATTACCAACTAAAACCGTTCATCAATGGACAAAACTTAGCAGCTATTTTACGCATTTTATACATTCCAACCGTTATTACTTTTGTAGCTTATATTGTTCTAATTGTCTCATTTACATTATTTATTTCTACAGCAAAGGTCGGTTTAAAAAAGAACGGATGGCTATTTATAATTACTCTCATAATCTATATAACATTACCATTTGAAATTTATTTAATGAAATATGATTATAATTTTCTTTTGCTAACCGTAGGGAATAATTTAGAGAATACAGTTGCAATAAACTTGATTATTAGTCGATTTAAATCATTAAATGGTTTTCCAATAATTGAATTATTATCTTATTTTTCAATAATTTACTTTGCTCTTTTTCAACCATTTAAAATAGAAGAGAAAATCGTAAGATGAAGATAAAGGAAAAAGAATTTGAAGAAATTATAAAAGATTTAAAAGCTATAGCATTACAATTAGGTGCCGAAGTTCGCTTCGAAAAAGGAGACTTTAAAGGAGGATATTGTATCTTAAAAGAAAACAAGGTGATAGTAATAAACAAAATGGCTAATCTTCAGAGGAAAGTAATGATTTTATCCGTTGCTTTAAAAGAACTGGGAATTGATCAAATTTACCTTACCCCTAAAATGAGAGAAATTATTAACGAAATGACCGAGTCGTAATGAAAATATTAATTATTAATGGACCTAATTTAAATCTTTTGGGAAAAAGAGATGAAAATCAATATGGTAATTTAACACTTAAAGATATAGAGAATAAATTAATTGCTGAATTTCCAAACGTAGTTTTCACTTTTCTTCAATCAAATCATGAGGGTGAAATAATTGATTATGTACAATCTGCCGAAAAAAAATTTAATGGAATAATTATTAATCCAGGGGGTTATGCACACACATCGGTAGCAATCAGAGATGCATTAATTGAATGCAAAATACCTAAAATTGAAATACACCTGTCTCATTTAGCCAATCGAGAGAACTTTAGACAAACGCTCATAACTGCGGCTGCTTGTGATGGTTATATCTCAGGGTTTAAGGAAAATGGATATAGTGCCGCCGTATTTTTATTAATACATACTTTGGGAAAGAATGGAGGTAGTGATTGATAAAAGCAATTATTTTTGATTTAGATAATACGCTTGTTGATTTTATGAAGATGAAACGCAGAGCGATTGAAGAAGCAATTCCGGCTATGATAGATTCAGGATTAAATATTACTTACGATGAAGCAAGTAAATCAATTGATGAGATTTATCGGGAGCAAGGGATTGAATATCAACAAGTATTCGATGTATTTTTAACAAGGGTATTGAAAAAAGTTGATTATAAAATATTATCTGCGGGAATAGTTGCATACAGAAGGGCTAGGGAAGCATCATTAATCCCGTATCCACACGTTTATCCAACATTAAATCAATTAATGAAGATGGGAATAAAAATGGGTATCCTATCGGATGCTCCTGTTAAAGAAGCCTGGTTGAGGCTGGCTTATATGAATTTTCATCATATGTTTGATGAAGTGGTAACTTTTGAAGATACAGGTTTTCGAAAACCTAATGCTGCTCCATTTATTATGATATTAAAGAAAATGTCTGTTGAACCTAATGAAGCTTTAATGGTAGGGGACTGGGCGGAACGGGATATTGAAGGTGCAATAAACGTTGGCATGAAAACAGCATTTGCCAAATATGGAGATACTTTTAACACAACGCAGCATAATGCAGATTACGAGTTAAATGATATCAAGGAATTAATTGATATAGTTAAAAAAAGAAATAACTTACAAAGTTAAGTTAAAGAAGTTTTTCATTTTCTTTTATAAATCTTGTTTTTGGAAAATCAATTAATTATCTTATGCTTAATTAATTTTCAGTAACCATGAAAAAACTTTCTCTAAAAAAACTTTATTATTCCATTAGCGAGGTTAGTAAAATTACCGGGGTAGAGCAATATGTTCTTCGATACTGGGAAACTGAATTTGAAGGATTAAAACCTCAAAAAAACAGAGCCGGCAACAGAATTTATTCCAATAAAAATATTAAATTTGTCCTTTATATAAAAAGTTTATTGCGAGAACAAAAATACACTATCGAGGGAGCGAAAAAAATTTTAGAGAATTATTCTGATGAAAATGAATTGAATGATGCTGAACTAATCGGCAAAAATAATAATGGAAATTATCACTATGAAACGAAGATAAATAAATCTTATATGAAGAAAGACCTTGAAGATATAAAAGATATTCTAGAACTTATACTATCAAAATTATAAAATAACGGAACGTGG
>CBFDUR010000355.1:0-3221 GCA_965613005.1 uncultured Ignavibacteriales bacterium | reverse complement strand
AGGCTCAGGAAGAAAGATAACAAAGTTCAGTAAAGACTCTGTTAAGTCTATTTTAAAATCGTGTAAAAACGGAGTTAAAAAAAATTTTATAATTTTGAATAAATTGACTCAAAGCATAATTCTGTTCGACGGTTTTCCGTGCGTTTTCTCTAATCTTTTGAAATTCTGAAGAATTTAGATCTTTAATACAATAATCAAGTTTTTCGCGTAATTTTTTCTCTTCTGAAGCCGGTAATAAAAATCCATTATAACCATCGGTAATAATTTCCTTTGGACCACCAACCGCCGTGGCTATAACAATTTTTTTATAAGCCATAGCTTCAATCACCGTAAAGGCAAATGACTCGGCAATCGTTGAATAATTTACTACAATATCTAAATTGGAATAAATTGTATCTTTTGATTTTTCAAAGCCGTGAAAATGAACATTTTCATTGATCCTATATCGTTTGATCTGTTCCTTCAATTCACTTTCATATTTAATAGAATCAACGTCGTTTTTTCTTACAGTACCAAATATATGTACATGTACATTCCGGTTATAAGTTATAATATCTTTAATTGCTTCTATTAATAAATCGATACCCTTTATTTTTATTAAACTACCGACAATTCCGATGTTAACAATTTTCTTTTGAATATAACTTATCTCATTGTCTTTTTCGTTAATAACGGGAAGAGTAATTCCATGATAAATTGTTATTAGTTTATCCTTATCGTTTTTACCCAATATTTGCTTCACATGATAAAATACGGAATCAGAGATACATACCATTTTATAAGCAAATTTATTTATTAAAAAAACCATTTTGCCTTCAAAAGAATCTTTTTTATATAAAAGATGTTGAACCACAATCATCTTTTTTAATGTTACTGTTGAAGCTAATATACAATATAAGCCTGCAAAATTACCGTTACATAATATAAAATCAATCTTATACTTTAAAATTACTTTAATTAATTGGACTGTGGAAATAATTATATTCGTTATAATTTTTATTACTGAAGATAGCGTCCAGCTTTCATTACCACGATAAATTTTTTTAAGACTATTTATGATAATTACTTTTATGTCTGATTGTTGAAATACATTAGCCGGTAAGCCGTCAGGTGTTGATAGGATAAATTCAAATTCATTTATATTATTGAAAATTTTTAGAAGAAACTCTTCGCCGCCGCCCCAATGCTCCATAACCGAAACACATAATATTTTTCTTTTTTTATAATTCATAAAATCAAATTGATTAGAGGCGCCTACTGCAAATAAGGGATAGAATTCTTACAATTAAATATGTAAAAAAATGAACAAGATTTCTAATGATACGCAATACAATTCCTTTATTCCGGAAAAACTTATAATCCCGCAGATTAATATTTCTTTTAACTGACAAATATTGTATTCTTTTCCGTTTCATTTCCCAATCGCCGGATGATTGTGTGCCATGTATTCTGTAAAATACATGAATTCGCGGGATAAAACCGAAATCACCAAGTTCACTTAATCTTAACCAAAGATCAAAATCTTCAACTGCTTTAAGTCCAGGGTCTTCATCATAACCGCCAACTATCTTGAGAAATTCCGTTCTTATTAAGACTGATGAACACGTAATCGAGTTCCCTTTGGAGATTAGCTCTTTTTTATTCCTTGTTACTTTATGAAATAAAGGCAATACTTCATAATAGGGTGATATTATATTAACATTACCAAAAGTGACACTCATTGAATACACGAAAATAAGTTGCGGATGTTTTTGTAAAAAATTTACCTGTTCCTTTAGTTTATCTTTAGCCCAAATATCATCAGAGTCTAAAAATGCAATAAATATTCCTTTAGCATTTATTATCCCGATATTTCTCGGAACAGCAGGTTTGCCGGAATGTTCGATTTTAAAATATTTTATTCTTTTATCCGATTTTGCAATATCCATTATTACCATAGAAGTTCTATCGGAAGAATCGTCATCGATTATTAATATTTCAAAATTTTCATAAGATTGACCGATCACGGATTTAATAGTTGGGCCGATATATTTTTCAGAATTATATGCAGGTATAATTACAGAAACAAGTGGATTATTATTTTCAATCATAGTATTAAATCAATCTTCCGGATTATTTAACACATGTTCAACGAGTCTTTTCATATAAGTTTGTGCTGAGTGGTCTTTTTGTGATCTTTTACAACCGTTTCCGGCAATAGTATTTCTAAGTTCATCTGCTTTCAGAAAAAATTTCACTAATGAAGGAATATGCGTTATATCCTCATATACAGCAATTTCTTTATCAATTTCATAGATTAAATTTAACCCTGGAATAAAATAACTCAACTGAAATCCGCCGCATGCGTTAATTTCATAATGTCGTCCTTTAACTTGTTCTTTATTCTTCTTCAGTAATATTAATTGTTTAATGTTTTTTAATGAGTGTAAAGACCAAAGCAAGAAATCAGGTCCTTTATAAATAGCATTAGAAAGATTTAAGTTGATTTTCGTTCTATTAAAAATTTCTACCATTTGTTCTTGAGAAATCCATGCTCCTCTTTTACCCCATCCCCTACCGAATACATTAACTTTAAGTCCTTCTTTTTCTATAAGTCTTATAATCCATTTCCTAAGAGGGCTATAACCGCCTACAAATGAAACATCATAAGTTTTATCGAGATTAAGCTTTTTATATATTGCCGAATTAAAACCAAAAGGGGAATAAATCACATTTTTGAAACCTTCAATTTCATATAACTTAAACATGTAATAATCGGGGGTAGAAAAGAAATTGAAATATTTTAACCAATGCCGGACAAATTTCTGACGCCAGGGGTCATCAAGAAAATAAATAACGGTTTTAGTTTTTTCCCTCAAAGAAGAAACAATATTTTCATCGAATTGATTTTCCCACAGCAGACAAAAAATTACAATTTCCGGTTTTTCAACAGAGATAAGTCCATTTAGTTTATTGTTCATTTTAACTTTACCGTTCTGTTTGAACTCCGTGAAGTAATCAAATAACAGTACATTTTCTTTTCCGTATATATCGCAAAGAGGAAGGAAAACATTATAGTATTCAAAAGAGAATCCGCGTGCTCTAGCACCGTAATCATATTCCATTATTGCCGCAACTATTTTCATGTAAATCCAATATTTTAGACTATCGTAAAAATTGAACAGTACTGCGCAACAAATTCCGATTAATTAATACAATAGATAAAGAATAAAAAAAGCCTG
>CBFDUR010000354.1:0-3224 GCA_965613005.1 uncultured Ignavibacteriales bacterium | reverse complement strand
TGGAATAGAATAATTTATATATTATAGATTTACAACTTATTATTCCACCCCCTAAGAACTGCAAAATATTATTTAGCTTTAATTTCTTGACATACCCGTTTTCTTTAAGGGAAAAACAAAAATATTATTGAGGATAATATTCTCCCACTTCCGATAAAGCAACTTCTTTGTTGTAGAAAGGATGCTTTCCCTTTTAATAAATTTTTACATTGCACAACTAAGTTTGCCATATATTAAGCATTTATTGACAAAAAAAATTTATTGAAAGTAAAAGGGTCGCTTTCTCAAACGACCCCTTTATTAGAGCCAATGAATAATTACAAAAATAAAGATTCAGTAAATATTCAACTATTCGATTTTATTAAAACAAAACATAAGCCTAAAGATTTTTAGAATCTTTAAAGCTCATATAATATTACTTCAACAAAAGCATCTTCTTTGTTACGGAAAATTTACCGACTTGTAAACGATAAAGGTAAATACCGCTGGCAAGTTTAGAAGCATCAAATGAAGCTACATAATGTCCGGCATTCTGGAACCCTTGGAATATAGTAGCCACTTCCTCACCAAGCACATTATAAACTTTCAAAGTTACCAAACCGCTTTTTGGTAAAGAATAATCGATGCTGGTACTTGGATTAAAGGGATTTGGATAATTTTGGCTTAAAGTATAACTAGTCGGCAGATTTCCGGTTGGTTGTTCTTCAACACCGGTAATCTGATCGCCAAATTTATTAGCTTCCGTCATCTTACCGCCGTTCAGAATTAGGACTAGCGTATGATTAGCTGCAAAAGGGGCTTCATTATCGAGATAGCTGGCACCTCCGTTTAAGGTATCAACTTTATCAAAAACCGCACCATACTTAAAATATACCGGTGTAGTAGAACCGGATGGGAAGATAAGAATGTTGGAGAATATTCCGTCATTAGCTTTTGCATCGCCGTGAGTTCCGTTATCATACATTCTGATCAATGCTCCACCGGAAACAGTATCGGAAAATAGCCAATTTGTAGGCCATGTTAACGGAGGAACACTTCCGGCAATCCACACGCTCTTTAACCCTGTGATTAATGTATGATGATATTTTTCATGTGCACCGTTCATATTAACAGTAAAAGTAACTGTATCGACAGCGGTTGTTTTTCCTCCAAGCAAAATTACCGGTTTAATGGGACCAACTGTAGTATCTGCTTTCGGGAAAATAACTATTCGATTGTTTGATATATTCTCCCAACCGCCATTAGCAAAATTTGAAGACGGGTCGGCATGAAACTTCCACTGTATTGCTGCACCCGGAACGCCTGTAAATTTTACTGCTACCTTAAATATTGTTGGATCTAATAAATTTTGCGACATCAAAATGCCAGGTCCCCAATTTAGCGGTGCCGTACCCCCTCTAACCTCCATCGAATCCGTTGAAGGATTAAAACCTAGGCCTAACAAACTACTCATATCAGCTTCAAATGTAACGGTAACAGTAATACCTATTGTAGTTCTATTATTAAAGTAAACGAGCGGAATTACTTGATTGGCACTGGTAGTTATGGTGTAGGTTTTATTGTTTGTATTTTCCCATGTATCGGAGCCTTTATGTCTAATGACATACTTAAACCCAATAGTTTTACCTTTGGCTGAATCGGCAAAGGGAACCGTTAAAGTATAGATGGAATCATTATTAGTTGATTTATTCATAACAAACTTCGTTCCGCCCCAGGTGACGGTATCTCCAGCCATAATTTGAAAATCTCCTCTTATCAGGACACTATCGGTTGCAGGGTCAAATGTTTTTAATTGCATTTGAACGCCCATATCAATCTGGAATTTTACGTTTACCTGTGCAAGGGCACTCCCCGTAAACGCAAGAATTAAAGCTAAAATAGCAAATGTTGATAACCGTTTTATCATAACTTCTCCTTTTTTTGAAATTAATAATTAAATTATTTAATTGTACCTCGTTATCCAATAATTAAGGATTACAATTCACTTAATTGAATAGATGTATTTTTAGAATATCCTTCCTAAAAAATGTAAAAAATATATCGACCTTGTAATTCACTCAAAAGTAATTTTAGTATAAAACTAAAAACATCAAGATAAATCTTACCCTCCCATAGCAAGTTAAAAATTAACGGATAAAGCAAATTTTTGAATATTCTTCAACAAGCCAAAAGTTTCGTAAGCGTAATCAACTTTCAAAGTCAAATTATAAGTAAGCTCATAACCCAAACCGAAACCAAAAGTTAATCCCTCTTGACTATCCGGGACGCCGAGTGATTTATATCCAATTCTAAAGTAGATCATATTATTCCAAGCATATTGAGCACCGACATTAATACTTTGTGTATTATCACTCGGATGGAGAGCATCCACAGCCAACGTAATTTTATTATCGGTTGTTTTTAAGACATCCATTGCAAGCCCAATTCTGAATAGTAACGGGAGTGGATATTTTTCCGTAAAATAGGTAGCAGGAATTTTACTGTTATCACCCTTTACCGAAGGGTCCGGATTATGCGTAATATAAAGGTCTTGTCCGGTCATTTTCATATCGGTACCAAAATTAGAAATATCCATTCCAATCCGTAAATCATTAAAAGGTGTTATATATAATACACCGGCATCAAGGGCAAACCCCGTAGCAGATTCATGCCATATTTGTTGTATAATCATCTTTGCGCTACCACCGATGGAAAATCTATCTGTTAAATTGCGTGCATAAGTTAATCCAATAGCAATATCTTTAGCCGTCCATTGTTCGCCAGTACCGTTGGGTTTATATATTGTTGTAACCCGTTCACTGCCGTAATCAAGATCAATTACACTCAATCCGATGGCATTTTGATCATCCAGCGCAACAACGCCTCCAAAATAATTATAACTGGTTCCAAGTAGATAACTAGTATGCTCAATCATAACAGATGATTTTGCAGTTCTCGATATACCCGCAGGATTCCAATACAGCGCAGATGCATCGTTTGCAACTGCAACAAAGGCTCCTCCCATTCCAATTGCTTTTGGACCGGCGCCGATTCCCAAAAAGGCTGCAGCAGTTGTACCGACTTTATTCTGTCCGTAAATGGTACCGATTAAAAATATACTTACTATAAACAATAAAACTTTCTTCATAAACACACGTTTACCATTGTTGCCCCTTGCTTCGTCATTTCCGTGAAGATTGATAATCCAACTTCAACCTTTCTTTCATTCAGCATTTACCGACAAC
>CBFDUR010000353.1:0-3240 GCA_965613005.1 uncultured Ignavibacteriales bacterium | reverse complement strand
GCTCCCATACATCATCATTTTGAAATGATTGGATGGCCCGAACCGAAAATTGTAACACGGTTTTACATAATTGCAATAATTTTAGCCATAATAACTTTGGCTTCATTTAAAGTACGTTGATGAATATAACAAACAAAAAAGTTTCTATTATCGGTGCCGCGAGAAGCGGAATCGGTGCTGCAAAACTTGTAAAAAAGTTGGGTGGGATCCCGTTCGTAAGTGATAAAGCCAATAAAGAAATTATAGCCGGCTCTATTGAAATTTTGAAACAAAATGAAATAGAATTTGAAACAGGGCAATACTCCGACAAAATATTTGATTGTGATTTATTGGTTGTCAGTCCTGGTGTTCCCTCCGATGCTGAAGTACTGAAAATAGCTCAACAAAGAAATTTGAGAATAATTAGTGAGATCGAATTTGCCTGGAGTGTTTGCAAAGGTAAGTTAATTGCAATAACCGGAACGAATGGAAAAACAACTACAACTAGTTTGTGCAGTCATGTCTTTAATAACTGTGGGATTAAATCATATATCGCAGGTAATATAGGAACAGCGTTTTCAGAAATTGCGTTAAATGTCCAAGAAGATGAATTTGTTGTTTTGGAGGTTTCGAGTTTTCAACTGGATTTCATAGATGATTTTAAACCCAAAATTGCAATGATCCTTAATATTACACCGGATCATTTAAACCGCTATCAAAATAATTTTGATAATTATATTCAATCAAAATTAAGAATTTATAAAAACCAAGACGAAAATGATTTTTTAATTTTGAATAGAGATGATTCCACTTTAAACAAGGCTTTTACAGGATGTAAAAGTAATTTATCTTTTTTCTCGTTGAAGGAATCATTAATTGACGGAGCTTTTCTTCAGAACGATACAATTGTCTTTAAAGAAAATGGAAAACTTGAATTTTCTTGTAAACTAGATGACATATATTTAAAAGGTGAACATAATCATGCAAATGCTATGGCGGTAATAAATGCTGCTAAGTTAATCGACTTGGATAACAATAAAATCATAGAAGCATTAAAATCATTTAAAGGTATTGAACATCGTTTGGAATTTGTCAGGGAAATAGATGGAGTAAAATACATAAACGATTCAAAAGCCACGAATGTCGACTCGGTATGGTATGCTCTTAAAAGTTTCGATGAACCTATCTTTTTAATATTAGGCGGACAAGATAAAGGGAACGATTATAATAAGATTAAAGATTTGGCGGTGGAAAAAGTGGAAAAGATTTATGCAATTGGTGAATCTGCCGAAAAAATATTTAATTTTTTTCACAATCTGGTAAGAGTCGAAATTAAATTAAATATGGCTGATGCGGTATTAACTGCTAATATGGAGGCAAGAGAAAATGAAATAGTTTTACTTTCGCCTGCATGTGCCAGCTTTGATATGTTCGAAAATTATGAACATCGCGGAAAAGTATTTAAAGAAGCAGTAAACAGGTTGTAATGAAAAAACTAGCATTAATAATTTTTTTCGATGCATTCTTATTAATCCTTTTGGGACTGATAATAGTTATGAGTGCAAGCAGTGCTTATAGCGAATTCAAGTTCGATAATTTATTCCGTTTGTTCAATTATCATTTATTAAAGGTGCTGATCGGGTTAGGTTTAATGATTATTTTTTCGTTTGTGCCTTATGATATTTATAAGCAATCTAGCAAACCGGCAATATTTGCTATAGTATTTGTTTTGTTCATTACTTTGTTTGTAGCTAAAGATATAAATGGTGCCGGTAGATGGTTACAATTGGGTCCTTTTAGTTTTCAACCGACTAATGCCGCTAGACTGATTTTATTCATACATCTCGCTGCATTGATGGAAGATAAAGGTGCTGAAATTAAAAGTTATAAAAACGGTTTTCTTTATTTATTCTTTTGGGTAATAGTTATCTCGGTATTAATATTATTGCAGCCTAATGTTAGTAATGGAATTCTTTTAGTTTTTATCTCTTTGGTAATAATGTATGTCGGTGGCGCAAAAATAAAACATATTCTTGTAGCAGCTTTATTTTGTTTGGTAGCGGGCGGGATAGCAGCTATGTTATTTTTTCATTCACGTGAGAGAATACTTGCGTTTATACATACAATCGAATACGGAGGTGCATTAAATTTACAGGTATGGCAGTCTTTTCTGGGGCTAGGCAGCGGTGGAGTATTCGGAGTTGGATTAGGGCATAGTCTACAAAGTAACCTATTTCTTCCGGAGGCGTACGGTGATTTTATCTTTTCGATACTTGGTGAAGAAATAGGATTTATTGGTGCTATCTCTGTTTTGTTCGCTTATCTGGTTATGTTCATTGCGGGTATTCTAGTAGCAAAGAAGGCTAGAGATAAATTCGGACAACTTTTGGCGTTTGGAATTACTTTTTCAATTATTGTTTATGCTTTTGTTAATATTGCTGTTGCTGTAGGATTAATCCCTACAACGGGATTACCTTTACCGTTTATCAGCTATGGTGGTACTTCATTGATTTTTTTAAGTATTTCAATCGGCATTTTAATCAATATTGCTATTGCTAATTCAATTCCTCAAAACTTGGTTGAGCAACAACAAATAAATTCTAATATTATTGAAGGGTTTAAAGCTTGAAAGATAATAGATTACATTTTCTATTTGCCGGAGGCGGAACAGGAGGGCATTTATTCCCTGCGATTGCCGTTGCCGATAAAATTAAATCTATGGCGCCTGATGCTGAAATTCTTTTCATTGGCTCTAAATCTAGAATCGAAGGTAAAATAGTTCCTGCTGCCGGATATAAGTTTAAATCAATTTGGATAAAAGGATTTTCAAGAAAGTTTAAGCTTGAGAATTTTCTCTTTCCATTAAAATTAGTTGTTTCTATGTTACAATCTTTGGTTATCAATATAATGTTTAGACCTGTAGTTGCCATTGGATCCGGCGGTTATGTATCGGGACCACCGATCTACGGCGCTTGGATTATGGGAGCGAAAATTATTCTTCTTGAACAAAATAGTTATCCAGGTATTACAACCAGAATGCTGGAAAATAAAGCGAGAGAGATTTTCATAAGTTTTGAAGATTCTAAAAAATATTTCAGAAATAAAAATAAATTGTTTTTAACGGGAAATCCAATACGAAATTATTTTTCCGCTTTAAGTAAAAAAGATGCATTAAAAACATTCGGATTATCTTCCGGTAAAAAAACGATTTTAATATTGGGCGGCAGTCTAGGTGCAGGAACAATTAATAAAGCGGTGGCT
>CBFDUR010000352.1:0-3257 GCA_965613005.1 uncultured Ignavibacteriales bacterium | reverse complement strand
ATGAAATAATTGTATAACCTGACATTGCATATATATTTATGAAACGAAGTACTAGGCAGGTAAATAATTATTCTTCATTTAGTTGAATCTAATACGTTACATTAGCATCAAAATTCTTGAGTATTGTGGTTTAGCTGAAATTACTTGCACAGTCTCTATTAAGATAGTTAATAAAAATGAATTAAAATACATGAATCTGCTGTTGAAAAATATTTTATACAGCCATAATCTTACATAAATAGAAATAATTTTCTGAACCTAACTAAAACCGGCAGATTTTTATTATTATAAATTCGTCTTATGCTAAAAAGAATTCTTAGCGATACTATAAGAATACTTATTTATATTAATTAGGACTTTTCAGTAGAGGCTTTGCCATGCTTCTTACCATTAGAAGGTCTTGAATAATAATAATAATATTTATAATATGATCCGTAACCGCTCTTATATGCAAATTTATTCAATACTACTCCAATGAAAGAAGACTTATCTCTTTTTAATAATTGAATTGCATTTTCCATTAGTTCGATCTCCGTCTCTTCAGCGGAAACAACTAACACAGATGCATCAACCATCGTAGCTAAAATTTCAGAATCGGTAACTGCTATCAGCGGAGCAGAATCTAAAATAACCAGATCATAGCTACTTCTCATTTCCGACAAAAAACTCCTCATAATTTCAGAATCAATTGTTTCTGCAGGATTCGGCGGTATTGTCCCCGTAGTTATATAACTTAAATTCGGCACATCAGTATTTCTTGTAATTTCTTCAAGAGTAGCTTGCTTAAAAAAATAATCTACTAAACCTGGAAATCGTTGTGATCCAAATACAGCATGAACTCTTGGTTTTCTTAGATCACAATCTATAATTAATGTTTTTTTGTTAGACTGGGCAAAAGTACCTGCTAGATTAACACATACAGTAGTTTTCCCTTCTAGGGGAGTTGAAGAAGTAACAAGGATAGTTTTCAGTGCGTCTGTTCCAATTTTTGATAATTGAATTCTAGTCCTTAATGCTCTAAAAGCCTCACTCGGTGCCGCATCCGGTTTTTTAGCCACTATAAATTCATAATCCTTTGAGCCATTTACAAGACCTGGAATCAGGGGAATCCATGATAGCAAATTAATATTTCGATTTTGTATATCTTCCGGTGTTTTAATGGTAGTATCAAAATAATTTTTAATAAATACATAACCAAATGATAAACCCAATCCGAGAATCAATCCTATAATAACTATAAGTTTTCTATTAGGTTTTGAAGGTAAATTAGGTCTTCTTGCATGGTCTACAATAATAACATTCCCCGGTTGTGATTGTTCATTAATGACAGCTTCCTGATATTTTTCTTCCAGTAAGGAATATAATTTTTCTGCTGCTTCTCTCTTTCTCTCCAACCTAGCTAATTCAATAGATGTTTTAGGTAATTTATTAAATTTTGATTCATATTGAATAACAAGCAAGTTTAACTCATAAACTTGAATTTGTAAGGATTTATTATTTACCTCTTCCGAAAGTATTTTTTTAGTGAGGTCTTTTATCTCCTCAGGACTAGTGGCGAATATACTGGCTTTATAAAGATCAATTTTCAGATTTAACTGACCTTTTAAAGCTTGAATCTTCTCATTATACTTTTTTATAATAACCGTTTTATTAATGCTTTGACTTTTATCGGCTAAAGCAAGGTCCTTATTAACTTCAAGTCTTGCTAAACTTTCTTGCAAAGCTTTAAAATATGATTCAGATGCAATTTTATCAAGGTATGCAACGATTTTCGGATTTTGATTAGCCAGCTCGGTTTTTAACGATTTTAATACTTTATCTGAAGCTGCAAGACTGATTTTTGCCGCATCCCTTTGAGCTTCGAAGTTTGAAAGCTGCTTTATCATAGCTTTTGCTTGTTCGCCCAGAGCTATTATCCCGCCTTTAGCCTGAAACCGGCTTAGTGTATCCTCCGCTTGAATTAATTCAACTTGCTTCTCCTTGCTTTGCTTACTCAAAAAATTCTTAACTATCGTAAGCTGATTTCTATTTTCTTCTAGATTAAAGTGATTATATGCATTTGCATAAGAGTTGGCAATAAGAGCAGCTTCGTAAGGTGAGGGCGATTCTGCTGAAATATCAATTATATCTATTCCTCTTTTTTGCTTGATATCTACATCTGTTTTCAACTTTTTTGCAATTTTTTCAATCGATAAAAGTTTACTTTTCCCATTATTAGATAATGTTTTACGATTTAATATGATATAAAAACTATCAGGACTGCTTATTGTTTTGAAGCTATCAATTAATGCACGTGCAGTGGAAG
Organism: uncultured Ignavibacteriales bacterium; assembly: GCA_965613005.1. Lineage (GTDB taxonomy): Bacteria > Bacteroidota > Ignavibacteria > Ignavibacteriales > Ignavibacteriaceae > CAVVVS01. The sequence continues at coordinate 952 of CBFDUR010000352.1, read as the reverse complement.
AACGGATATTATAACTCTTCATTATTTCAATTTCTGTGGCGATAAACCTGTCATCGGTAAAACCTTGCAGTCCAGGCATGATAGCATTTTCTAGAACACTTCCTTGCGGTTTGGATATTTTCATGGATGTAGTGGCTTTATATATATTAATGGAATTTAAGGCATAGATAATTGCCACAAGCAGTACTGTCAAAGTTATAATTGTTACCGGTAAAATATTATTTCTAATAAGATTGATATAATCTTTAAGAGAAGTTGTTTCGCCCGTACCTATATTATCATTTAGATCGTTCATTCAATAAAAACCTTTATTTTCTAAAAAGTGTTACAAATAATATTGAGAGTGAAATAAGCGTAGACACAATTGATAAACTAATCTGCAGATAGTCTTTAAAATATAATCTTGGTTCCCCACCAACCATTAATATATCGCCCGCTTTTAATTGTTGAACATTAGCTATTTTTTTTACATTAAAATTAAAAAGTAAGTCTTTATAATGCAATGGAATAATTGTTTCGGAAGAATCAGGATTTGTTCTGACCAGACGTAAATCTTCTAACCGTGCGGCAGAAGTCGGACCTCCGGCATAAGAAAGAAGATCATTCACATTACTGTAACTCGGAATAATATATTTGCCCGGATACCTTACAAATCCCCAAATTGAAACTTTTATATTAACGGCGGCGGGATCGGAATAATCATAAAATGCACCTACCGACGGTCTTTGGATTCTGCCGATACCCGACCCTATCTGAACATTATTTTGAGCATAATTCATTTTTAATGCTAAAAAAGAGAAAATAAAAAATAAGATATACTTTTTCATGTGTTTATATTTCCAATTAGTTATTGTCCATAATAAAATTCACCCCTGTTCAATACTTTTTATCACAGGTATGAAAATATATTATCCTCAATAAAATACATATTTCCATTTCACAAAATTAATCA
>CBFDUR010000351.1:0-3263 GCA_965613005.1 uncultured Ignavibacteriales bacterium | reverse complement strand
TTTTAATATTTTTTAGATTTCTTAATCCCGGATTTTCCCCGGGTGAAATCTTAAATGCCTGTATTATAGAACTACATGCCAATTTATTATTATAAAGATTGGGAATCCTTTGCACAAATCTTGAACCGAATAAACGATTTTCCTTTGGAATACTGATATCAAATGAAATATTATATCGCTGAAAATCTAATGGGAATTCAAAGTTATCGATGAATAAATCTTTGTAAATATGAGAATCTGAATTACTATGAATTTTGTATTCTTTATTTTTGTTAAAGACCGGGTGCATTAAACTATCATAAACGCTTATTGATGCTTCAACAGATAAACTATCGCCATTATTTAATCCTTTAAATAATTCATCCGTATTAACAGCAAATGCCAGTCGAAAAAGGTCTTGTTTTTCATTTTTCTTAAACCAACCGACAGAATAATAGGCATCCAAAGGTTTTAATTTATCCGGCCAAATAAACCGGTCTGAATTAAGTCCTGTTTCAATTGATTTTACCCCATCCTTTAACAAGTCCGACCATGTATTACTATTCTGAGAGACGTGAAAGAATCTGGGATCCCAGCTAACAAGATTACGAAGGATTCTAGGATCGGTAAAACCGGGGACTAGAGTCCAATAATTTGGAGGAGCGTTTTTGTTAATAGTAAAGAAAAATATCCTTTGAGGTAAGCGTTTAGTTTGTCTGTACAACCAAGATTCATTTGTTTCAATATCGCTGTTGTTATAATTCCCCATTTCCGCACCGGGTACAGTAACTAATTTTTCATCCGGTTCACCGAAACGAATATAAATAATCCCTTTATCGTTAAATTTATTGTTCTTATAATACCACGGTGGGAATTTTATTACATCCAAAGGATTATATCTAAATCCAGTATGTTTAAAACCATCATAACGAAAATTTTTCTCTGCATAAATGAGCCTTCGATAATTTTCAATTAATCCCATATTATATGGTAACGAAGGAAGTGGATTGCGTGTCATCCAGAAAATTTTCATCGATTTTTTAAAGTCGGATAATGAAATCGGATTTTCAAGTATTTTATATTCATTACTGTTAATAATGTATATGAAGTCATTTAATAAAAAATTAGCTCCTAAAAAGTTAGAAATCGAATTGACAGCTTTCCAATAGGTTTTATCGGCTTTTTCAGGTTGATTCGTTTGGACATATAATCTAACAAGAGAAAGATAAACCGGAACTAACGGAATATTTTTATGACCTCTAATAATCAAATGAAAAATTGAATCCGCTTTTTCAAATTTGCCGTTTTGACGATACAATTCACCTAAAAAATATTGGTTGTAAACAGTATGTTTTGATTTTAACCATTTTTCAGCATCACTATTATTCTCATGATAAAGCATTACATCGTAAAGATGAAAAATGCCCTTTAATACATTATCCTGTGAACCGTTTATGGAAAGTTCTCTTTGAGCCAGTTTGATAGCCTTAAAATAGTTTTCACGATATAATTCTAATATTGCATATTGATAATAAATGTCCTTAAAGGAAGAATCCAATTTAATAACGAGTTTAAAATGTTTTTCGGCATTGTTCCATCTTAAAATACGTTCAACAGGAAACCGGAATTTACCTGTTTCTCTTTGAGTAATAGCAAAGTAATAATTTGCTGCTATATTATTTGGATACTCATCTAAAACATCACCAAAATCCCCCAATGCGCCTGTCCACTCTTTTTTTTCTAGGTGATTTTTGCCTAAATTTATTAAAGAATCTACTTGAGGTTTTGATAACTTTTCTTGAGGATATGAAGCAATATAAAAATTAGATACTATACTTAAACAAATAAACAAAACCGTGAATCTGATTCGCATATAATATCCGAAAGATATTTAAATCTTCATTTACTGTATAAGTTAATTACCGAATAAAAATTTGATGAAATAATCGTTCAACTATATACTTATAATTCATGTGATCTCAAAATATTTTATATTTTTTTTATCCGGCAATTTTAAACTACTGAAAATATATTTTAATATGTATTATTGAATAATTCAATACAATTATTATGGCTAAATAATACTTTGATGTGTCGGTATAAAAATTGACCCCCGTTAGATAATCATAATAAGTTTTTAACATTTATTAAAATAATGTATCTAGCTGGGTTGACCTAATTGCTTTAAAAAGAGTAAAAAAATTCATTTAAATTTATGGGTCTACTCTTCGGAATGGCTCTATTGAGCTTTTTAGAATGGACTCAGATATAAATTCATAATCCGTCCAACAATTTTTTCAAAAATTTTATACTATATTTATAACAAATTATATTTAACTTTTTAGACCGGGCTCAAAAATATTTCAAAATATTCGGAGTTTTAATTATGAATTTGAGAAAAAGTGAAATTGCACTATTAGGGTTGATTCTTCTCGCTTTAATTATAGGCATTTATTTTTATCCTCAAATGCCTGGCAAAGTTGCTTCACACTGGAATGCACAAGGACAAGTAAATGGGTATATGTCTAAATTCTGGGGATTATTCTTAATGCCATTCATTCTTATCGGACTCGGATTACTTTTCATTGCTATTCCAAGAATTGACCCTTTGAAAGCAAACATCGAAAAATTTAGAAAATATTATGATAGATTTATCATCTTGTTCTTTATCTTCATGCTTGCAATCTATATACAAGGGATTCTTTGGAACCTAGGAATTAAGACAAACCCTATTGTAATTATTTCAATTGGTATAGGACTTCTATTTTTCTATATAGGTATTCTTTGTGAAAATGCAAAAAGAAATTGGTTTATTGGTGTAAGAACACCTTGGACTTTGAGTAACGAAGAAGTATGGAATAAGACTAATAAATTAGGCGGGAGGTTATTTAAGATCACCGGAATAATTGCTTTCATTGGGGTGTTCTTCAGTAATTATGCGATATTTTTTATTCTCATTCCTGTAATTCTAGTTGCTCTTTATACTATTGTTTATTCATACTTTGAATATCAAAAAGTGACGAAATAACGAAATTCTCAGTAATTTTCTTCATTTGTTTTTACTCTTTTAATCTAAAGACGGCAAAGCTGCAGATATTGTTTTATGTTATTTAAGTTCGCTGTTATTAAGTCGTCATTTAACTTTGTTGTCATTAAATTGTCATTAGGCTTCGCCGTCATTAAGTTGTCATTGTTTTATTTTTTTATTTAAAATATAATTAATGGATATAATGAAATTAGAAGAATTGATTGTGTACAAAATGTCAATGGAATTAGGAGAGGAA
>CBFDUR010000350.1:0-3283 GCA_965613005.1 uncultured Ignavibacteriales bacterium | reverse complement strand
TGAAATTTCAAGATTTTTATTCCCGGTTAATTTCCCGCCGATAAAATCATTAGCTTCATCAATTCTAATTTTCATTTCACTTTTTTTATTATTGAAGTTTTAATTTATCCAATACTTTTTCAGTAATATCATATTTATCCTACGCATACAATATCATGATACTACCGCTACGGTCAAAAACGAAATCCAGGTCTTCTTCTTTGGCAACATCTTGAATAGCATTAAAAACTTTGTTCTGAACGGGTTTCATCAATTCCTCTTGCTTCTGAAATAATTCTCCGTTCGTGCCAAATTTTTTTTCTCGAAAATTATCAATTTTGGTATCTAATTTTTTAATTTCCGATTTTAATTGGTTACGTGTTTGTTCGGTCATGATTAATTGTCTTCTGTTGTAATCTTGTTGCTTAGCTTTTCGTTCAGCTTTTAGCTTATTTATTTCCGTTTTCCACCCTTGTATCAACTCATTTAATTTTTGTTGCGCATCTTGTGCTTCCGGTAGTTTTTCCATGATTGTTTTTGAGTCGACATAACCGATCTTTAACTGACTGTATGCAAGACTTGGAAAGAGTAAAAGAAAAAATAAGAGGGGGAAAATAATACGTTTCATAGCTGCTCCAATTTTGAATGAACTGATTTAATAATATATTTAAGGAGCTCGTTCTAAAAAGTCATTCCGTGAGATTTATCCTCAATAAAGTCGCGAAAAGAGAACTTTAAAAATCCAGGGGATACAACAAATTCCCGTTTCCATTATATTTAAACAAATTTCGTATGAATTACAGTCATTGTATTTTATTTTGTAGTTTGAGCTCCGTTATCAAATCGTAACTATTCTTAATAAATACCCTCATATTAAAAATTGAATACAAAAGAACCGGGAATAATTTATGGGAATAAGCAAAAAAATATTCTCGGTTTATAATAATATATCATAAAAGACTATACTCAAATGATACGAGTACAAAATTACCATCGTCAAAACATCATTTGAACAATGAACTCAATCAGTCAGTTAATTACCTGTTTGTAATTCGTCAAGGACTTTATACGTAATGTCATATCTGTTATCAGCATAAAGCAGAATTATATTCCCGCTCTTATCAAAGACGAACTGCATTTTCTCTTCTTTAGCAACCTTTTTGATAGCCTTGTAAATTCTTTTTTTTACAGGTCCGAAAATTTCATTTTGTTTCTGATAAATTTCACCTGTGCCCTGAGTAAATTTTTCTTTTCTGAAATTAAGGACTTTTTGTTGTTCATTTACTAATCTTTTTTCCGCAGCAACCTTTTTTTGTTTAGACATTTTACTTACATTATTTTGATAACTAGCCAGATGTCTCTGATACCGGGCGGTCATTGTATCCAACTCCGCCGTCCATTTATTAGTTAAAGCATCAAGATCTCCTTGAGCTTTTATTGCTTCCGGTAATTGATTTAGAATTACTTGAGAATTTACATAACCAATTTTCAGTGGTTCTTTTTGAGCAAATATAAAAGAACCGCTTAATAAAATAACTGCCAATGTTAATGAATATTTTTTCACTAAGATTACTCCTAAATAAATAAATAAATAATTAATTGAATTGATTATTAAAATCTTTTACCAAATTGGAAATGAAATAACCACTTAGGTGGTTTTCCATCAACCGCCATTCTATCGAATCCATAACCAATATCGAACCCAATCAGACCAACCGGATTAATGAATATTCTTACACCCACTCCGGCCGACCTCCTTAAGTTGAAAGGGTCTGTATGTTTTAAATCCAAAAATACATTCCCGGCTTCTGCAAATGCAAGCAGATACAAGGGCATAGGTTCAAGTGTAACTGCAAATCTTATTTCGGTAGTGAAATGTTCCATTACCCTGCCTCCGACAACTTGCCCATTAATATTTCTCGGTCCTACCGATCTATCATCATAACCTCTTAACGGTTCAGTGGCTATTATCAGTCCATTACCGCCCATATAATAATATTCAGTGTACGGTATTCTCAATTTAGATTGATTATCCAGCTCTTGCATATATCCGATTTTTGCCGCTGTATAAAGTGTAAATTTAGTAGAATTAAATAATCTGTTATACCACCGAGCAGTAAAACCCAGCTTATAAAAGTTAATATTGCCGGGTAAAAACGGACCGCCGGAAATCTGAGCACTGAATGAAACGGTAGACCCTTTTGAAGGGAAAATCGGATTATCAATATCCCTCCTTGTAATTGTACCTCCAAGGGTGTATTGTTGTGAAGTACCAACCGGATAATAGTTTGCTCCATATAACACATCATTATATTGAAATCTAAAAAATCCTAAAACATTGAAAAAATTGTCGGGCCATTTTAATCTTCTTCCAACCCTTATTGTTCCACCGGTTTGTTTCAGGTCATAAATATACTGTTGACGGGTATCAAAAACTTGAAAGCCAACTAAAGTAGGAGTATTAAATAACCACGGTTCGGTAAAGCCTAATGAAAAAGTTCTATACAAGCTACCGACACCAAACTGCCAATTAAAACTGAGGATTTGTCCTCCTCCAAGTGAAAATGGATGATCTAAAGCAAAATTAGAAAGAGTAACTCCCATAGCACCGCTGAAACCGAAACTACCGCTGTAACCGACTGATGCATTTAAGTAATCACTAGATTTTTCACTAACACTAAATGTAACATTTACAACGCTGTCATTCTTCAAAGAATAATTTATTCCTTCAGGACCATACAACTTTTGAACATTGAAGTATTTCAAATTAGCTAATCCTTGAACACTTCGCAACAATAATCCCCGATTAAAATAATCGCCGGGTATTGTATAAAGCTCTCTTCTTATAACTTTTCCTTCCGTCTTGTCATTTCCTTTAATATTAACTCTTCCTACTTTAAATTGACTTTTTTCATTTATTCTTATATTGATATCTATTGAATCCTTCCCTACTTTAACTTCTGTCGGTATTGCACTAAACATTAAATAACCATTATCCAAATATAAGGAAGAAACATCGGATTGAGTCTTATTTCCTTTTAAATTCTGCTCAAATTTTTCGTAGTTATAAACATCACCCTTTTTGAATCCTAGACGGTTGTTTAATTCTTTAGAAGTAAATTTAGTATTTCCGTCCCAATTAATATTACGTACGTAATATTTTGGGCCTTCATAAACTTTAATTAAAATTTTAAGATCTTTTTTATGATTGTAGTAAATTAATGAATCGGATAAAATCTCTGCGTCTCTATACCCGTGTTTCCGATAGAAATTTATTATGGATATTTTATCTTTAGCAAATTTT
>CBFDUR010000349.1:0-3284 GCA_965613005.1 uncultured Ignavibacteriales bacterium | reverse complement strand
TAGCGGTTCGGAAATACTCTGTCAGACACAGAGAGAAGCTATCATTCGAAAGTTTTAATTTACATCCAGTTTTGTACGAATGTAATATCTAAATGAGATATTATCAAATACGACTTTTTCTCCGAAAGATTTTGAAATGGAAATAAGTTCGATATTTACTTTTCCGCTTTGAGGAGACTCCGGAAATTTAATATTAATCTTTGTCTTATTATCCGGTAATTCGATTAAATTTATTTTTTCTAATTTTTTAATCCGGCTTTGAGCTTGTTTTGCTTTTGTTGCTTTATACCTATATTTTTCGATAAATCTTTTCGTTTCATTAATTTTATTCTGCTGCTGTTCATAAAGGTTTGCTGTTTGTATATCCCGTTCCTTTTTGAATTTTAAATATGCATCATAATCGCCGTTAAAAGTATTAAACCCGCCATTATAAATTTCCAGTGTTTTATTTGTAACTTGATTTACAAAGTGTTTATCGTGTGATACAACAAGTAAAGCTCCCTTATAATCTTTCAGAAAGTCAAGTAACCATTTTAGTGAATCTATATCGAGATGGTTAGTGGGTTCGTCCAGCAGTAGAAGATCGTTTTGTGAAATTAAAATTTTAGAAAGAGCAATTCTCATCTGCCATCCGCCTGAGAATTCATCAGTTAGTCTAAAAAAATTATTTTTTTCGAAACCAAGTCCGGTTAAAATTTTTTCTATTTTCGATTCGGTGCTATACGAATCTAGTTCTTCAAGGCGATGGTGTATTTCCCCCAATTGATTTATAAGATCGTTTTGTTCTTCTTCATGAATATTATTTTGAGATAATTTATTTGTAATTTCAAATTCTTTTTGTTCCAAATTAATAATTGTATTTAATGAAGATTTTGCCTCTTCAAACAAAGTTTTACCGATATGGATAATATTATCTTGAGGTAAATACCCGATATTGATTCCCTTTTGCCTAATAATTTTCCCGGATTCCGGTAACAATTCACCAATGAGTAATTTTAAAAATGAAGATTTTCCCGCCCCGTTGACACCAACAAGTGAGATTTTATTACCGGCGTTAATTCTATAATTTACGTTTTTAAAAAGATATCTTCCCCCAAATTGAAGGGAAACATTCGAAAGGTTTATCATTGGAAATTAAAATTGTTATACAACGATACTTAAAAATTTATCATGAATTAATTTATAAAAAGTTACTACCGGTGTAATACGGCAATCTTTCCCGTAATAACGTTATTTCCGTTCGAATCGTAAGCAACGATCAAATATATACCTGAATTAACCAAGTTTCCGTTCTTATCTCTGCCATTCCAATAAGCAACTCGCCCGCCTGGAGAAGAAAATTCTTTTATAAGTCTCCCCGAAATTGTAAGTACTTTAATTTCAGAATTTCGAACTAGTCCGTCTATAGTTAAATGATTGTTACCATTTTTCAACACAAAGGGACTCGGATAAATGAATAATTTTGTAAAATTTTCTACAGGTTTAAGAGCTGCAGTATAAAATGAGGTTAAACCTGCACCTGTACCGACATATACTTTCCCTGTATTATTGTCTATAGCAATACTTTTAATTTGATTTGAGAGCAAAGGACTATTTGATGTGTTATAAGTAGCCAGCAAACTAGAGCCATCGGAATTTACAAGAAACAGACCTTGATTGGTACCAACCCATTTTCTATTTAATGCATCTACGGCTATACAATTGATGATTTGTTCTCTTAAAGAAAAAACCGAAGTGATTCTGAATTGAGGAGTTCCGCTTTGCAATATGGTATATGTATTACTTATTATATTTACGCCCAAATTTGTCCCCACCCATATATCGCCTCTCCTGTCTACTGCAAGCGCGTTGATTGTATTACTGTTTAATCCATTACTTGTTGTTAGATAACCGGATTTATCATCGTTTGGATTATTAAAAGTCTTATTTTCATTGAAATAATATAATCCGCTTTTGTTTGGGTCTTGACTACTAAACCACTTAGTGTCTGATTGATCGATAACTAGATTAAAAAATTGAGCTAAATATAAATTTGAAGTTGCAGGTACAGAAAAATGATACCATGTACTATCGGGTGTTAACATTGTCAGCGGTTTTTTATCAGTCGATCCATAATTGAGGATCCATACATCATTGCGTGAATCGATTGCAAAACCTGTTATGACTAAAAAATCTGGGTTTACAATTATACCGTTCATTCCTGTAACAGCTCTGTCGAACGATTGAACTTTCTTATTTTTTATTCTGACAAAACCTTCTCCCCAGCTTCCGAAATATATTGTATTATCCGGTGAAGCAAAAACAACGTATAATGCATTCGTTGAAAGGCCGGGGGTATTTATCATATTATGGTTTTTCCAAATATTTCCGTTAAATTCATAATACCCGATTCCCGTTACATCTCTCCCTGAAGCGCTCCAAAGATTTCCGTTATTATCTACTGCTATATTCGGGAACTGATTTGCTTTTGGTCCATTTGGGAATAAAAAGGAATTAGTTGTTCCTGCATTGTTGATCCAAAAAATCCCTTTACTTGTACTGCTAAGCAAGCCGATTTTATTAGAGTAAGTTAATTCCGTAGAAATATTATTTGATGTATTTATAGTATTTAACTTACCGTTTGAATATGCATAAATTGTAGAAAGTGTACTGTTATTAACTGTTGCATTGGAAATTATAAACAATGTATCACGAATTGTAATTAAATCGGATATTTTTCGATTATTTAATTGAGGAATGAATTGTTGCCATTTACCTGCCGTGAAGATGGAAAGTCCCTTATCGGTAGCCGCAATTATATTATCATTAAATTTGATTACAGTTCGAACATTATTTGAAGGTAAACCATCTGCAGTTGTATAAAGATTCCACGAATCAGGGGCTAATAAATTAACCGCTCCTTTTTTCTGAATTGCAATTCCGCCTATAGTACAAGCATAAATTAAACCTATTTTCTTTGCAGCATTAACAACAGTATTTGACGGTAGATTACCAAATCGGAAAAAAGTATCGTAAAAAAATAATTTTTTTGAATTAATCAGAGAAATACCATAATCGGTAGATACTATAATTGTATCACCTGATGCAACCAAATCGGTAATGCTTTTGTTTTCAATATTCGAATTAAAAATATCCAAAATAGAGTTAAATGTTTTAGTCGAAGGATTGTAAATGTCAATAATACCATTGTTACTGCCAAACCAAATTTTCCCGTATTTATCAATGGTTATGGCGCTTAATGAAGTCCCTAATAATCCGTCGGTTTTATGAAGAGTTTTAAAGGA
>CBFDUR010000348.1:0-3285 GCA_965613005.1 uncultured Ignavibacteriales bacterium | reverse complement strand
ACTATCCCCAAGAGTACGAGGCATGTTTTTATTAACCAGTGCAATAACGGTTTTGGCTCTTTCAGCACCGCTTTTTGTAAGTCCTACTTCAACACCAAAGCTACAAAATCCATGCTCATCCGGAATAGACACATGAATCAGAGCCACATCAAGCTGAATTTTTCCTTTAATAAAAAGCTGAGGAACTTCATATAAAAATATCGGCATAAAATCGGCTAAACCCTCTTGAACAGCTTTTCTACTATTTTGCCCGATAAATGAAGCATTTAGCCTAAAATGACCTTTCATTGAAGGACCCAGATACGGTAAATCACCGACAGTTAAAGCATGAAATATTTCAATATCGAAAAGTTCATCTTTTCGTTTAACCATTGCTTCAACCAGAGTCGAAGGGAAAGCACAATTTGAATGAATAAGAATTTTATCACCCGACTTAATAGCTTTTACAGCATCATCAGCAGAGACAACTTTTCTGTTATACGTATGAAGGATATTAAATGAAATTGAGGAATTTTGTTTTATCGCCCAGGTTGTCATTATAGTTTTTCTTTTTTATAAGATCTTTAAAAATTTTTCTTCTCACTTCTTGATGGTCAAATTCAATTAAGTTTTATTAACAAGAGACTATAATATTTTCTTTACTAATTTAAGAATTATTCAGTTTGTAGAGAAAATATGTAATCTTCTATATTCAAGATCAAATATACTTGCAATTGCTTCATTTGAGCAATAGCCGTTATAAGTGCACACACCTTTAGCTAAGCTTTCATCTCCCAATAAAGCATTGGACAGTCCATTATCGGCAATATTTTGGATAAAACCCAAAGCTGCATTATTAAGCCCGTAACTAGATGTTTTTGCCACCAATGCAGGCATATTGGGTACGCAATAATGAATGACATTATGAATTTGATAAATAGGATCGGATATTGTGGTAATATGGCTTGTTGCAATACATCCGCCTTGGTCAATCGATACGTCCACAATTACTGCTCCTTGTTTCATATTTTTTACCATATCTTCTGTAACAAGATGAGGTGTTTTTTCTCCTTTTATTAATACAGCCCCGATAAGAACATCGGCAAATTTAACACCTCTCGATATAGTATATGGATTTGCCATAACCGTAGTTATCCTTTTTTTAAAAATCGTATCCAATTTTCCTAAACGGTTTAAATCTTTATCAATAACAATAACCTGCGCTCCTCTTCCGAAAGCGGCCCCGGCTGCGCTGGCGCCAACTACACCGGCACCCAAAATAACTACAGCAGCCGGCGCAACGCCGGTAATTCCACCAAGCAGAATTCCTCTACCACCTTCTAACCGGCTTTCTAGATATCTTTCCGCAATTTGGATTGATAATTGCCCGGCTATTTCACTCATTGAATGCAAAACAGGCAATCCTTCTTCATTTTCAATTAGTTCATAACCGATTGCAGTTATATTTTTTTTAAGTAATTTTTCTATTATGATCTTGTTTCCTACGGCAAGATGTAAAAATGAAAAAAGGATTTGATGATCCTGCAAAAGGGAAATTTCATCCTCCGATAACGGAGAAACTTTAACAATTAACTCGGCTCTTCTATAAACCTCTTCAACGCTGTAAACAACCACAGCACCAACTTGCCGGTAATCCTCATCAGAAAAATTACTTCCCTTTCCCGCCCCGTTTTGCACATAAATTGTATGACCTGCTTTAATCAAAGAGTCAACACCGGCAGGTACTAAAGCAACACGTTTTTCTTCGTGAATTTTTTCTTTTGGAATTCCTATTCTCATGTACTACTTTAATTTTATTTTGATTTCTAAAGCTACTTATTAAGCAAATAATTTTCAACTAAGCCGTATTTCTCATAATGAATTTCAAGTAAAATTTTTCAATATACATAGGAGCTTTTTCCGATCTTTTATCCTATTAAAAGGACATTCTATCCAACAGGTGTAAAAGGTTTCTTTCCGTAAAGAACGGCAACAACGTTTTTAGCTGCCAACATTGCCATATTATTTCTTGCATCTTCAGTGGCGCTGCCTAGATGTGGTAGTAAAACAACATTATTTAATTTTAATAATTCAGGATTGATATTCGGCTCGTTTTCGTAAACATCCAGACCTGCAGCCATAATTTTTTTCTTTTTCAATAATTTTATCAATTCCTTTTCATCAATAAGTTCACCTCGGCCTGTATTTACAAGAATTGCCGTGTTTTTTAGAAGGTTTAATTTTTCACGATTTAAAATATGGTAAGTCTCACTCGTTAATGGAAGATGAACCGAAATAATATCAGATTTTTTCAAGAGAACATTTAATGATACTTTTCCTGCACAGGTTGCTTTTTCCAGTTCAAAATTTTTTGATCTCGATGTATATAAAATTTTTGTTCCGAAAGCTTTAGCACGAATCGCCGTAGCAGTTCCAATTCTACCACTACCCAAAACACCGAAAATTTTGTTTTTTAATTCAACTCCGAGAAGGAGATTAGGTTCCCAGCCCCTGAATTTTTTAGCTCTTATTAATTTTTCACCCTCTATAAGTCGTCTGGCACAAGCCAGAACCAGTGTCATCGCTAAATCTGCAGTAGAGTCGTTTAAAACATTAGGGGTGTTTGTAATAATGATATTTTTCTTTTTTGCATATTCTACATCAATATTATTATAACCGACGGCAAAATTAGCAATTACTTTACAATTAGATAGACTATCGATAACTTCTTTATCAAATTTATCGGTTAATAATGCAATCACTGCATCAACTCCTTTTGCTCTCCGAATCAATTCTTTGGGTAGAATAGGTTTATCTTCAGAATAAATATCTACTCTTATTTTTTTCTCCCGGAGATATTTAACAGCCGCTTCAGGTATTTGGCGAGTAATTAAGACCTTATGCATATTTCATGTGTTTATAATTTAAGCTTTTTTATAAATCGTTTCACAACTTCGAGGTTTTGGAAACCTTGCAGATTTTTTATAATCATTTTCTTCACGTAAAAGGTACGGAACAGGCGTGTGACTGCTTGCAAAAAAGAACGCTTCAAATAATAATAGAAATAATTACTTGAAGAATAATAATCTTACAATAAAAACAGCAGCTAAAATTCCTGCAGTATCGGCAATTAACCCAGCCGCCAATGCATGTCGAATATTTTTGATATTAACTGCGCCAAAATAAACAGCCAACACATAAAAAGTAGTTTCCGTACTACCGTAAAAGGTTGAAACTAGAATCCCGATAAAAGAATCAGGACCATGGACAGAAATAACTTCAGCCATAATACCTAATGAACCGCTT
>CBFDUR010000347.1:0-3285 GCA_965613005.1 uncultured Ignavibacteriales bacterium | reverse complement strand
AGAAGAGTAAATAGTCCCTAATATATTGACTAGTCGAATTATGAAGATTGTTTAAACCGAAATAATTTGAAGTAATTACATTAATTTGAATATAATTTAATATCTTAAAATTAAGCTGAACTGTGATGGCAAAATCAAATGATCTGTTACCGGGAGATCAAAATAAAGATTTAATGGAACGAGATCCTATATGCCAAATGTACCTGTTGAGTATAGTTGATTGTTTAAAAAGTGAATATAAAGGGAAATTATATTATTTCTGTTGTATGGGATGTAAATCTGTTTTTGATGAAAATCCTGAAAAATATATAAGTAAAATAAAGGCTAAAGATATTAGCATCCGTTAAAATGGAGCATAATATATTCCGTTAAATAATAATGCTTTTGTAGAGAAAAATTAAAAGTATGTATCCAATTTTATTCAAAATAGGCCCCTTAACAATTCAAACTGTAAGTTTATTCCATTCATCGGCAATTTTCCTTGGAGGATTTTGGGTATATCATTATGCCGAAAAGGAAAAAATCAACAAAGAAAAAGTTCTGGAAATGTTAGTATTGATAACAATTTATTCAATAATTGGGGCTAGAGTATTTTCAATATTGTTCGACGGCAGTTTAAAATGGTATTTATCTAATCCACTAAAAATGTTTGCTCTATGGAATGGTGGTTTTACCTTTTATGGAGGATTTATTTTCGGTATTGTAGTCGGAATATGGTACATTAAAAAACATCGACTAAACTTTTGGAAATTGGCAGATTTATTTGCTCCTGCTTTAGCACTTGGGCTAGCTGTTGGAAGGATCGGTTGTTTTATGTCCGGCGATAGTTACGGTAAACCTAGTAATTTGCCTTGGGCAGTTACATTTACAAATGTGCATTCATCGGCGCCTTTAGGCATTCCACTTCAACCAACCCAAATTTACTCGGTTATTACGAATTTATTGATTTTTATCGCTTTATTATGGTGGAAAAAGAAACAAAAATTTACCGGGGAGCTTTTCTTACTTTTTGCCATACTCTACAGTATAACCAGATCATTTGTAGAAATTTTTAGAAACGATCCTCGCGGAGTGTATTTCGGAGGGATAATTTCAACTTCGCAAATTATCAGCTTCTTTGTAATGCTTCTGTCGGTTTTTCTCTATTCAAAACTTAAGGATAAGAATAAAATTAAAATTAAGAATCAACTCAGTAGGTCTAATATTCGGCGAGGTTAAGATTTATTATTCACTAGTTCTAAAGTTAAAATGAAAAGATTTTAAAAAGAAACCATTGTTATTTATTTGAATCAAATAATCATTAAAATACAGTTATCATATAATTTATTTAATAGCTCATGTTACGCGAATATATACACATTAAGTAAAAAAGATTGTAAATTACAGTAAGAAGACAAGAGGTTTACAGTGGATAAAGAACTATTGGAGACCTATTCAGATTATTTGATAAGTTCATTCTCATATACAACAGCCATAGGGTATTATCCGTGTTGGTTTAAAGAGGGATAAGCCGCGATAAAGTGACACGATTTCTAAGTTCAAAGGATTTCACGTCAACGGAGTTATGGGAGTTAACAAAGTCAATGATAAGAGAGGTCGCAAGGGAGGATGGAGTAATTATAGTAAACGATACGGTAGAGGAAAAGCCAAGTACATCTGAGAATGAAATGGTAAGTCGGCATTATGATCACGGCAAGGGCAGAGCAATAAAAGGAATAAATATAATATCGGTCTTGTGGAATAATAAAATCGTTTGATATATTCGTAGTATTTGCAGAAGAAGGTTATGTTTTTACTTGTATAGTTTTAATGAACATAGTTTGAACTCGAAGATTTTGAAGTAATTCCGGTCATCTTAACAGTTGTTGTTGGGAATAAACATTAAAATAAGTGAAAAGTTATTTTATGATTGTATTGAAATAGAGAGGCTGTCTAATGCATCCCCAAAATATGTACTTTCTCTCGGTTTTAATTATAACATATAATAAAATAAATAATTATTTACAAACTAATAATATGAGGAGAATAACATGAAATATTCAAAATATTTAATTGCAGTAATTTTTTCTTTTGTTTTTCTAATTCCTGTCAACGGACAAAATATGAGGACGGACAGCTTAAAAACCAACCGGACTCAGATGATGAGCAATAATAAGATGGGCGGTAATATGATGGGCAAAATGCACCAAAAGATGATGCAAGGCAAAATGCACCAAAAGATGATGCAAGGCAAAAAGCACCAGAAGATGATGCAAGGCAAAAAGCATAATATGATGCGAGGCAAGATGCAGAAGATGAGGCAAAGTGGAATGGGAATGATGAATCTAAATAATCCAATGAAAAAATACATGATGCTAATCAATAAAATTTCAAACATGTCTGGGACTTTATCCTTAACTAAGTCTCAGAAAAAGCAATTAGTTGGACAGAAAATTAATTTTTTGAAAAGAAAAATAGATTATCAAGCTTCAATTGCTAAGGAGAAAATTGATCTTTGGAATCTTCTCCAAAATAAAGTTTCTGCTTCAAAAGTACGTGATGCAATGCAGCAAATAGCTAGAAATAAAATAAATATAAATATTTTAACTTATGAAACTGCAATTGAAATGGAGAATGTATTAAATACCAAACAAAAACAAGCTTTAAAAACATGCAGATAAAAACAATATAGTTTTTGCAAAATAAGACATTTAAACGATTTGTCATTTCGACCGAAGGGAGAAATCTCTTAATATATGCGATAATCAGAAGATTTCTCACCCAAAAAACGGGTTCGAAGACAGAACGTTTATTTTGCAGAAGCTCTAATAGTTTCATGTCCAATTCAAAGCGTTAAGACGGGAATGAATTGAGACAATGAAAAGCAGGGAATATTATTTCACAGAAGAAGAATATCTAAAGAAAAAAGAGATCCGGTAATATAGTAAAGCTCTCTCGAAACAGTTGTAAAAATTGGAAAATATTATTGAAGCGACGGTTTATGGGTACAAAAAAAGACTTTGGCCAAAAAAATGAAGGTAGATGGATTATCTAAAATAATGGTCTTTGTCTATTCTATATGAATTGTCACGTCAACTTCGGAAGGATTTATCAATATAAAAGCTAATAAAATTTATGTCGTTTTAATCACTTTTTCTCTTGTGGATTCTTATAGTGACAAAAATCTTTAACTCTTTATTTTTTGATCTAAAAAATCAAACGAATAATTTCAGAACTCCTGCCCCATAGTTTGAATACGATTCAAAAACGGTATATTCACGAATTTAGTTCGTTAATAAAAATGTC
>CBFDUR010000346.1:0-3295 GCA_965613005.1 uncultured Ignavibacteriales bacterium | reverse complement strand
TTCACTTTATAGTTTCCATGTTTATCAAGGTTATCGGTTAAATCAAATTTTTTATTGCTTGCCGTGTCGGTATAACTTTCAGTTTTAGATGTATCGCCGAATACATAATTATTAAGGGCTACAATAATAGAATCACCGTAAAGTTTAGTATTATTATTTTGTTCTTCATTATTACTTTGTTTTTTAACAAAAGCTAATGAGGTAGTAGTGTCGGTTTTAGCTTTTTCAATAGCAACCTGTTTTATCCCCTCTTTGAGGTTGTTATGTAAAGAAACTATAAACTTAGTCGGTTTTAGCTTTTTAATTTTAAGGCGGATTTTAAACGGATTATTCATTAAGAATAGATTATACGAACCTTTATCCAAACTTGAGAATACAAGTTTCTTACCGTCATTTGAAATTGATAATTGTTCCAATCCGTTCAGCGAATTGGTAATAGGAACAGCAATTGATTTTTTTAACTTCGAAGTTGAGGACAATTCAGGGATATAAATACTTTTCTTATAAATATTATTTATACCGTTTATATCTGAAACAAATAATATTTTCTTTCCATCCGGGCTTACAACCGGATAACGATTATCACTATTTTGCAAATAGGAAATCCTGGTTATTTTTTTTGTATTAATATTTATTGAATAAATATTGCTAGATGCTGTGTTATAATTATATATTTTAAGAGTATCGGGTATTTCAGATGCAGACAAATAATTCCCCCTATCGGATGAGAAATAAATTGTTTTACTATCAGGAGCCCACGCAGGATCGTTATCGGTAAAGATATCATTTGTCAAGTTTGTCATCTTTTTTGTATCCAAATTATAAATGTAAACATCGGATTGAACCGCAGTATGACCGATGAACGCAATATATTTACCATTAGGGGACCAAGCAACGCTTCTTATTCCACCCATTTTAACAGGGAGTGATGTTTTATTTTCCGTATTCACATTAATTATATAGATAATATCTTTGCCATTGCTCTTTGCAGTCAAAGCAATTTTAGTTTCGTCCGGCGACCAACTTAAGCCGGGAGTAACTACATTTAATTGTTCAAAATCCGCCGACCTATTACCCTTAACTAACTTTTTAATAATTTTCCCGTTAATTGCATTCATAATAAATACATCGAAGTAATAATTTCTGTTGGAGATAAATGCTATTTTATCTCCTTGTGGTGAAATTGCAGGGCTGGTGTTATAAAACCCACCTCCCTTCTTAGGATCGGTTAATCTTTTTGCAAAATCATCAGGTGATTTTCTAATTGCTATATCAGGCCAGTACATTTTCTTCAGATATAATTGCCATCTCTTGTTTAATTCTTTTAACGATAAACCCAGAGATTCTTTAAAACCTTTCCGGAGACTGGAAGTTCCCTTTATCTTATTGACCAATTCTCCGATTTTCTCTTTACCATATTTTTCGGCAATATAATGAAACAAGTTTTCTCCCGCACGATAAGAGACATAACCGTTCATTTGTTGAATATTAGGGACATATTCATTTATAACGGCATCACGCATAAACATATCCGTTTTAACATCGTAACCCAATGCTTGGTACTCAGCCATACCTTCACTAAACCATTGGGGAAGGCTTAAAGTAATGTTATTTGAAATTATATTTTGGATACTGCCGCCGTAAAACAATTCGTTCATTACGGCATGTGTCAATTCATGATGAATTACATGCTTAAAATCTTTATAAGAGCCCGTGAATTGTATAACAACTCTATTCTTAAACATTTCCGTAACACCTTCAATACCTTCACCCAAATATTGATTGATTACGTTAGTTTCTTGGAAGTCATCCGTTGAATTGTATATAATAATCTTAATTCTTTTGTTAATTTTATAGTTGAAACTCTTCTCTAATAATTTCAAATCCCGTTCGGCTTCTTTGGCAGTATATTCCGCTAAATGCGCACCGTGTGTACTGAAATAGATATCGAAATGATCAGTTTTAATAAAATACCACTTAAAATTTTTATATTGCACTTTATTTTCACCGAACTGAGCATATAAAGACATTGTAGTAAATGTTAAAATTAAAATAAGGTATGTTATATATTTTTTCATAAATAACTCTGATAAAAAATTTATTCTTTGACGATTATAAAATCCAATTCCCTTTTTTCCATATCAACTCTAACCAATTTGACTTTAACATGATCACCCAACCGGAATTTTTTCTTGGTTGCTTTACCAATTAACGAATATTTTTTCTCATCGTAAACATAATAATCTCCCTCCAAGTCCCTAAGCCTGATTAAACCTTCTGCAAGTATATCATTAATTTTAATGAAAATTCCAAAATGCGTAATTCCCGAAATTATACCTTCAAACTCTTCACCGAGATGATCTTCAAGATATTCAGCTTGTTTTATTTTAACCGATAATCTCTCAGTTTCTACTGAATTCCTTTCACAATCAGATATATGTTCACTAATATCCTCAAGTCGACTTATAGGATAAGAAACTTTACCGTCAGATTCAATATAAGAATACAGAAGTCTATGAACCATTAAATCGGCATATCTTCTAATCGGAGATGTGAAATGAGTATAATATTTAAACCCTAGTCCATAATGGCCGATATTGTCTACCGAATAAACCGCTTTAGCCATAGACCTTATCGCCAATTCATTAATCAAAGTTTCCTCTTCGCTTCCTTTTACCTGAATCATGAGCTTCTGAAATTGATTGGATTTTGAAGTTGCATTAGGATCGAATGAGTAACCGAGAGATTTGACAAACTTAGAGAATTCAATAATCTTTTCATTATCAGGTAAATCATGTACCCTGTAAATAAACGGCTTAGCCGTACCATTCTTAGGATTGCCGATATGCCCGGCAGCTAATTTATTGGCAAGCAGCATAAATTCTTCTACAAGCATATTGCTCTGCTTAACCTCTTTTTTATGAACACCTATAGGTTTCCCATTTTTATCCAACTGAAAAATTACCTCCGGAGTAGAGAATTCTATACTTCCTTCCTTCATTCTTTTTCTCCGAAGAGTTTGTGCCAATTTATTAAGACATAAAATATCCTCATGAAAATCGCCGACTTTTTTATTAATTATCTCCTGTACTTCTTCATAAGTAAATCTTCGCTTACTGTTTATAATTGTTTTCCTAATCTGATAATCGATTACTCTTCCTCTTTTAGTTATTTCAATTATCACCGAATAAGTCAGCCTGTCTTCCCCAGGTACAAGAGAACAAATATTATTAGATAAACTTTCGGGAAGCATGGGTATAACTTTCCCTACCAAATATGTGCTGTTGCCTCTCAG
>CBFDUR010000345.1:0-3309 GCA_965613005.1 uncultured Ignavibacteriales bacterium | reverse complement strand
ACATACATTCATACTTCAAAATTTACTTGTACTGTTAATTTTTCAATATAAATCCTTTTTTTGGTTCCGGCTTGTCCAGATTGGGTTAATTATATAATCCCATTAGCCGTGAAATTCTTTTTTCTGCAAACATAAACTTCTCAGTTCCTAGTCTGTCATTTTTCTTCCTTTTGCATATTTATTTGAATCTAATTCACATGGCTCTATTCTAAATATGGGTTGATTTAAGCATAGAACCATAATATTTTCGTTGGTTTTAGCCAACGGATAATCCTTTCTAAAAAAATCTTTGGGTTTTTCTCTTTTTGCAAGTCGTTATCTAAAGACAACGGTAATACTTAAGTTTTTTATATTTTATAAAGACACTTTATAATTAGAATAGAGCCATTCACATTTAATTTCTAACCCTTTTTCTGTTTTTGTTGAAGCAATTAAACTTACTATCTTTATAATTGGGGAATTTGTAAATATAAAAACCGTTGCTGTAAAATAATTTGCAATTTTACTTCTAATTTTATGATTATAATTGCTTAATGCTAAAAGATACTGCAATTAATTAGTAATCAATGGAAGGGTAAATCTTATTTTTGTCCCTTCACCTCTTTTGCTTTCAATTTGTATAGTACCGCCGTGTTTTTCTATTAATTCTTTACACAAAGCTAAACCTAAACCGGTTCCTCTTTCGTTGGCGGTACCTTTAGTACTGAAATGGGAACCGATCTGAAAAATATTCAATAAGGTACCTTCATCCATACCAACTCCGTCATCTGCTATTTCAATCTCCACTTGACAGGACTTCTTAAATGCCGAGACTAAAACTTTACCATCCGGATTCGTAAATTTAATTGCATTATACAGTAGATTTTGAAATATCGAATTGAGACTGTTTTTATCTGCTTTTACATAAAACCCGGTTGGTACTTGATTTTTGACAGAGATGTTTTTCTTCCGAGCATAAATATTTAAAATATTTATTGAGTTTTCAACTGAGCTAAACAGATTAATTTTAATAAGTTCGAATTTCATTTTCCCGGTTTGCATGGTTGCCCAGTTGAGCAGATTTTCCAAAAGAGAATATTGCTGTTTTATTACTTGATTTAATTCATAAGTTAAATGATCAATTTCTTCTTCAGTCAAAGAATTTCTTTCATTCGCAATGATTTCCGATAACCCTAGCAAGGGTTGAAAAGGACTACGTAAATCGTGTGCAATTATCGAAAAAAATTTATCTTTTGCGGAATTAATTTCAATTAATTTCTTTTCCGAACGCTCTAAATTTTCATTTAACTTAACCAGCTCATCGGCTCTTTTTTCTAATAATTTTTTATTTAGCTTTAATTGTTCCGTATATTTTAATAATTCATCCGAAGTCCTTTTCCTGTCAATAGCAAGGGCTACTTGTTTCGATACAAAAGTTAAAATTTGTTTTTCCGTCTCACCGTAGGTATTTTTATTTTCATAATCCTGCACAGCCATTACGCCAATAGTTTTACCGTTATGTTTAAGTGCAATTCCCAGCCAAACGGCAGTCGGTTCATTCGGTGATTCGATTTCACCTTTTTCATAAAGATTTAAACCTTCCTCTTTAGTGATTAATAAACTTTCCCCTTTAGTTATAACATATTCAGTTAAGCCTTTGCTAAGTGTTTTACTATGGGGTGATGTATCTTTTTCATTAACAAAATATGGGAAATTTACTAAATTAGTTTTTTCATCATATAAAGCAATAAAAAAGTTATCGGCAGGCATTAAACTTTTCACAACTTCGTGAATTTTTTGATAGTGTGTTTGAATATCTGTAGTAGTGAAAACTGCCTCCGATATTTTAAACAATGCATCTCTTATTTTCAACGATTGTACCGGTTCCGTTATATCACTGAAACTCCATACACGCCCAACAATTTTATCTCCCAATTTTTGAGGTATTGAATATCTTCTAAATACTCTGCCCCCTTTAAGTTCAATTGTATCAATACTCTCTTGTCGTGGTTTTTTATATAATTCTTCGATTGTCGCTAAGAATTTAACGGGTTCTTTTAACTGATCTACAACATATTTTAACAATTCCTTATCATTCATGCTCTTCATTACCGGAACCGGTATTTGCCACATTTTAATAAACCGTTGATTGTAACCGGTAACCGTCCCTTCCCGGTTAATGACCAAGATACCATCGGCAGTTGATTCAAGAGTAGCATGCAATAAAGACATTGTAATATTATTTTTTTCTTCTACTTCTTTCAGGGACGTAATATCGGTAGCTACACCCATATAAGCTATATGATGCCCTTTTTCATCTGCTACTAAAGAAGTAGAAAGGGAAACCGGGAATGTGGTCCCATCCTTTTTCGTATTTAATAATTCACCTTGCCAACCGCCCTCCTTAGTTTTTCTAGAAATCTCTTCAATCAATGAGGTAGGAGTTTTGGACAGGAGAATTTTAGATGCATTATGTTCCATTACTTCCTTCTCTTCGAAACCATACGTTCTTAAAAATGCTTTATTTACGAACTTAATATTTGCGTTAATATCAGCAATAATAACTGATTCCCTAATACTTTTGATTGCATGTGCAAGCATTTTTAATTGAGATTCAGCATGTTTCCTTTCGGAAATATCTCTGAATGCGGAAAGGATATACAATGAATTATTATTTATGCGCAAAAAGGAATTAGTAACCCCGAACCAAATTTCTTTTCCATTCCACAATTTCAATTCCGATTCTCCGTAAGGAATTACTGTACCGTTCTTAACTCTTTTTAAATAATGGTTAATAATTATGTTTTTATTTAGTGGATGATATACTTCCGACAAGGGTTTATTTTCCAATTCATTTCTATTTTTACCAACCATTTGACAATAGGCATTATTAACCATTATTACGATACCGTTTCTATCGGAGAGTCTCATACCGTCTTTGGAATTTTCCCACACTAATCTAAATTTTTCCCAGATTGTCTGATTGCTTCATGCGTGTTTTTGGATTCCGTTATATCGCGTATGATAGTTTGAATAAATTGACTTCCTGAGAATTCTACTTTGTTTAATCTGATTTCCGCATTGAACGTTGATCCATCAGCTTTGCGAAGTAACAACTCAAAATACTGCGGAATTCCTTTTAGTGTTTCCGAAATTAATTTTAACATTTTTTCTTCAGAATTTTTCCCGTCAGGCTGGGTAGACGGTGAAAATTCATATAGGGGGTGCTTGAGTATTTTTTCACGAATGGATCCAAAAATCTCAATAGCTTTACTATTGCACTCAACAATCCGATTTTGTTTGATCAACAATACAGCATCATTTATTGAT
>CBFDUR010000344.1:0-3321 GCA_965613005.1 uncultured Ignavibacteriales bacterium | reverse complement strand
ATTAATTGTGGGTTTTCCGTTTCCAGCCTTTCCAATTCTTTCATCAGCATGTCATATTTTTCATCATTGATAGAAGGTTCGGCAAGAACATAATATTTATAGTCATGTTCCCGGATCAAATCGCGCAATTCTTCAATTCTTTTATAAGTAGCTTGAGTCATTTGTTAATTGTTAAATTGAGGTGGTGAATTCAGATATTTCAGCCCCGTACTATCAATTGAAATATATTCAACTCGTTTGTTTTTTCCCTTAAAATTTAAAGGCTTCTTATTCAAACTAAAACTCATTGCTCCTGAATTCCCTATTGTCATAATAAAACCGGTTAATGCTTTTAATTTTTTCCTAGTGTTTGGATAAAGAGTAAACTCTTCTATATGTTTACCGTCCATTATAATTTTGACCCATGAAGTATCGCTGGCATGCATTAAAAGTGAAAGACTGTCTACCTGATTAACGCCGGACGGTTTTTTATATTCAACAGCTTTTTCTTTCTCAAACCGTTGTTTGTTTTCTTTTAGAACTTGTTCGTATGGTTTCTCACTGACAATTATTTGGGAATTGTTGTTAAGAAATGTGAAGTAGATTACCACAAAAAGTAAAACTATACCTGCAGATATTGTGATAATTATTTTCATGTTTTTATTCATGCCTGAAAATATTTCATTGATTAGACTACCCTGCCTCCTAAAATTTAAATTAGGTTTAATATTGGATACCTTTGATGCAGGGATACCTTTTATATTTTCATCATATTGTTCAGCTTCAATTTTATCGTCGGATTTATTTCCGGTAGTTTCTTTTTTTTCGTAGGGTTTTCCTTGTTTTGCAGCCTCATATTTTTCAATAGTTAATTTTTCATCTAATCCCACTATTCTTGCATATTCCGTGATAAATGCTTTAATATACAATTCCGGTAAAAACGTAAAATTGCCTTTTTCTATATATTCAAGAAATTTTAAATCAATCCTCGTTTTCCCCGCAATCTGTTGGAGGGTAATCTGGCTATTTTGACGAGCTGTTTTTAGTTCTTCTGCGAATTTTTCAAGCATATTTAAATTGAAAATTTTTAATATTTAAATATAAAAGATATTAGCAATAACTTCAGCTAATTAAAAAAGCTACTTTCAAGAAGAAATTTCAGTTTTTAAATAGTTCATCTAAAGTATGTTGAAATATGCTAAAATTATTAGCGTACAAATATTTTGGTAGTATCACAAAAGCTATATACATATATTTTCCAAGGTCTTAGGAAGATTACGGCAAACAAGGAAAATTTTTTATCCGAAAATATACCGACGAACTAAGCTATGCGAATTAATTTAGCTGCAAAAGCCCCGTCGGTTTGATGTATATGCGGCAAAGTTTGAATACAGCCATCTTTATCGAGTAATTCATCAGGGAAATCTCCACTGGCGCTAACAAATTTGAAATCAGGATATTCATTCAGAAATTTTTTAACAATTTCAATATTTTCCTCCGGTTCAATAGAACAGGTACTGTAAACTACATATCCATTTAATTTAACGAGTGATCCGGCTTTAAGCAGTAAATTATACTGCAATTCATTCATTTTTCTTATATCGAATAAGTCTTTTTTCCATTTAATATCCGGTTTCTTCGATAAAGTTCCCGAACCGGAACAAGGTACATCTGCAAGTACCCGGTCAAACTCCGAATCCAAATAGTCGATAGCATTTATTTCAATTGTTTTTACGGAGGTAATTCCAAGTCTTTCCATATTTTTTCTTAATATTTTTAATCGACTCTCATACCTGTCGAGAGCAACAATTTCTCCTTGATTGTGCATAAGCCCGGCAAGGCAGGCAGACTTACCGCCAGGTGCAGCACATAAATCCAACACTCTCATACCGGATGCAACATTTAATAACCGGCAAGCCAAACCGGCGCTTTCATCTTGTATATTAAAATAACCCTTTCCATAATATTCCCAAGCAGTAATATTGGTCAAATTTTGTAATTGGAAAAATTCCGGGAGATATTTACCCTGTTTAAACCGGAGATTAACTGAATGAAGTAAATTTTTGAATTCATCCGGATTGGTTTTTAACGCATTAACTTTAAGAGTTAAATACGGCTTATCATTGTTAGCGGCTAATAATTTTTCCGTTTCCGTTCTTCCGAATCTTTCGAGGTATCTTTTAATCATCCAAGATGGATGGGAATAATAAGCGCTAAGGTAGCCAATTAGGTCTTCCTCAGAATCAGGAAATCTTATAGCATTTTTGCTACGGACGATATTTCTTAAGATTGCATTAGTAAGATTGGCAGGTTTTTGTCCTTGTAATTTTTTTACAAACTCAACGGCTTCGTCAACGGCTGCGTAATCGGGAACCCTATCTAAAAATAGAATTTGATATAGAGCAACCCTTAATCCGTTTTTAAGGTTGGGAATAGCCTTTGAGAATTGTCCTTTATAAAAACCATTGAGCACCCAATCCAACCTTCCCATCCATCTAATAACGCCGTGGACAATTTCGTACAGCAGTGCCTTATCATGTCCATTGAGTTCTGAATTTCTCATTTCATTATCTAATAATCTTTCTAGGTAAGCATCGGTTCTTTCAACTCTATTTAGTATCTTAACGGCTAAACCCCTAACACCGGAATATAAATCATTTATCTTATGTTCTTCAACTTGTGTCATAATCAATAAGGATAACCTTTCTTCTTCCTTTGTTAAATCAAAAATTTTTCTAAACAATTTCTCCTCAACCTTATGCATCTCTCTGTTTCTACATTTTCTAACCCTTTTAGTGGTTTTAATGCTTCGTTCAAGATATTAAGTAGTAACAGATTCCGAACCGTCCCAAGAAAATGATGGAATGTATTTTGCCGGAAATTCAGTCTCAAAAATATTTGACGAAAATCCCACAATAGGTCGGTTGTGAGAAAATGAGAGGTTGTAATTTGCCATAATAAATTCCTTCAAATAAACAAATTTACATAATTTTCCTCTCTTAATTAAATATAATTTATTAATTTAATACTTTTTAATGTAAGATTCTTATCTATTTTTTTACCCTCAAAAATTCAGGAGCAGAATATCAATATCTCGTTAAGGGTAGTAATATCGGGCTGAAAACAGTATGCCTAGCGTCAAACCCGTTGTTGGCTTTAGTTTTATCACCAAGAGCTGGTATTACAAGTTAAAGGACATATAATACCGGATAGACCCAATCGTCATTATCAGAGGAGAACTAAAATTGACCTAATTTCTAATTGCTTTAATTCCCTATTTGCAGTTTAGGGAGTGGAATAAAATAAGTCATCCATTTATAATTTCTAAAGTCTTTAATAACA
>CBFDUR010000343.1:0-3338 GCA_965613005.1 uncultured Ignavibacteriales bacterium | reverse complement strand
TACGGCAAGCATTATGAGTAAGAAATTAGCCGAAGGAATAGATGGTTTAATACTCGATGTTAAAACGGGCAGCGGTGCTTTTATGAAAAAGATTAGTGATGCGGAAAATCTTGCTAATTCCTTGATTAATACGGCAAAAGCTTTCAATAAAAATGTGATTGCATTTATCACCGATATGAATCAACCGTTAGGAAATTTCATAGGAAATTGGCTTGAGGTTTATGAATCGATTAAAGTGCTGCAAGGTGAAGCAACAGGTGATTTGCGTGAGCTAAGTTTAGCTTTGTCCGGTGCTATGATCTATTTGGGGAAGAAAGCTTCTTCTATTGAAGAAGGAATTGAAATATCAAGTGAGCTTATTAAGAATGGGCAGGCTTTCGAAAAATTTGTAGAAATTGTGAAAATGCAAAAAGGAAATGTTAATGTTATTTTACATCCCGATAAATATCCAAAGTCAAAAGTAATCGAAAAGATTTATTTTAAAAATGGCGGATTTGTTAAGAAAATAGATAATTATACTGTCGGTATTTGCGCTCTGGAGCTAGGAGCAGGGCGAAAAACCAAGGAAGATAAAATTGATCCTAAAGCAGGTATTATTTTTAAAGTTAAAATAGGTGATTATGTGAAAAAAGGTGATTTAATTGCCGAATTACACTCTTCATCTAAGACTAAAGTTGATATTGTTAAAAAAATGCTTTATAACACAATAATATTAACTTCAGAAAAGGTTAACAAACAAAAGTTAATTAAGAAAATTATTTACGACAATAGGAATTAAACCAAATTGAATTTGTGGAGTTCTTATTTGATTCCCGTTCATATTTACAATTAGAAAACTTGAAAATGACCTTACAAATATGTCTCCGGTATAATTCAGTTAAATTATTTCCAGGAATATATTGTAATCTAAATTGAACGATTATTGATTGTCATTGTGAGGAGCGCAAGCGACGTAACAATCGTTGGTAGGCATGAACCCTATGAGTTCTTGCAATGACATTTTTTTATTAAGTTTACATTGAAATTGTTCAATTTGGGTTGTAAGTAAATACAATTTTGACTGACCGGTTAGTCATTAATCACTTGAACAAAAACAATTAATTGCGTAAATTTACCTCTGAAGTCATATAAAGGTTATTTATGAAAGCGGTAATTGATTTCTCCAATATTCTTCTTCCATTTTTATATATCATAACATTCATTTTTTACGGTTATGATTTTATGAAGGGGGGGAAAAGATTTGCCAATTTAAAAAGATTGTCTCTATTTCTAACATTACTTTTTCACTTATTCTATTTATTATTGCGTACTATAGAATTTGATCATCCCCCAATTACGAATGTCTTTGAAATTTTTACGTTACTGGCGTTTGCAATAAGCTTTTCATATTTTATACTCGAACTGATAACGGATATAAGAGGTACGGGTCCTTTTATAATAATTATCTCAATTATATTTCAAGTTATTTCATCGCTTTATATAAAAGATTTGTTCCAAGTAAAAGAAGTTTTGAGAAGTCATCTTTTAGGCATTCATGTTTTTAGTGCTTTGCTGGGATATTCTGCCATAGCCATAGCAGCCGTATACGGTTTACTTTATTTAATACTTTACAAAGATATAAAACTCAATAAATTCGGACTTTTATTCGACCGGTTGCCTAGTCTAGATGTACTAGAAAAACTGAGCTTTTATTCTGCCGTAATAGGTTTTATTTTGCTTACTGTTGCAATTATAGTCGGTATTATTTGGTTACCTAAAGCTTTTCCAAATTTCTCCTATACAGATCCTAGAATAGTAGGTACAGCAACGGTTTGGATTCTTTACGGTATTGGCATTACCAGTAAAATTTTAGGTAAATTGCAGGGTAAAAAGGTAATAATGCTTTCAATTATCGGTTTTCTTATTGCAATTATGTCAACAATATTAACAAGTTTTTTGGCCAAGAGTTTTCATTCTTTTTATTAAAATTCATGAATCTATTAGCAGTTTCAATAAATCATAGAACGGCTCCCATCGAATTGAGGGAAGGACTTCATTTAAACGGTGATGAAGTAAAGCAATTTATATCTAAAGTTAAGGCTAACTTGCTTTTCGAAGGGCTTGTTCTCTCTACTTGTAATCGTACCGAAGTTTATGGTATTCCAATCAATGGCAAAACAACTTTTTCCGATCTGCAAAATGCTTTAATACAATATAAATCATTCGAAGGAATTATGCCCGAACATTTTCAAAATTTTTATGATCGAAACGCTGTGGAGCATTTGTTCAGGGTTGCCTCCGGTATTGATTCTATGCTTACCGGAGATAATCAAATCTTTAAACAGGTTAAAGATGCTTTGTTAGTTTCCGAAAATATTAAGTTCACAGGCTTTTTAATGAAACGTCTTTTTGATACGACAATCCGGGCAGGCAAAAGAGCTATTACGGAAACTGAAATAAGCGAAGGAGCTGTAACGGTCGGTTATGCTGCCGTTCAATTAATCGAAAAAATATTTTCTAATTTAAGTAGAAAAGCCGCTTTGATTATCGGTGCAGGTGAAACAGCCGGAATTGCTGCAAAACATTTGAGGGAAAAAGGAATCGGAAGATTGGCAATTACCAACAGGACTATCGAACGCGCTGAAAAACTAGCCGAATTTCTTCATGCTAAAATAATTCCCTTTGCCGATTTTAGAGAATATTTATACGAATATGATATTGTTTTAAGTGCTACCGGTGCGGATAATCTTATTCTTTCCAAACAAAATATTATTACGGCTATGAAAAAAAGAAATTATTCCACAATGGCGCTTATGGATATCGCCGTTCCTAGAGATATTGATCCCGGCTCAAAAGAGATAGACTATGTTTTTTATCATGATATCGATTCGCTCAATATTATTGTTCAACAAAATCTTGTCCATAGAAAGGAAGAAATACCAAAGGTTGAAAACATAATTGACGAAGAAGTCGAAACTTTTATTAACTGGTATAATTCTTTAGAAGCTTCGCCGACTATTAAGGATTTAAGGGACTTTTTCGAAGCAATAAGATCTGAAGAGGTAAATAAGAATATTAACAAATTTACTATGGATGACCGTGAAAAATTAGAAATTATCACTAAAAGAATAATTAACAAAATCCTGCATCATCCTACTATTGAATTGAAAAAAGATTCTAATTCCGATACTAATTCAGATGAAAATATGTTTAAAATTAAAATAATATTGTAATAGAGTTAGTATTAGTTCTATATAATGATATATTTCAAAGGCTCTATATTCTTTTATATTCTTAAAGCTATATTTTTATATGGAAAATAAATACAATAAATTTAAAGATGATTCTATAGGAATTGT
>CBFDUR010000342.1:0-3358 GCA_965613005.1 uncultured Ignavibacteriales bacterium | reverse complement strand
GGAGGCGTGGTACCGGAGCTTTCCAGCCGCGCTCATTTACAAATAATAGTTCCTCTTCTAAAGGAAGCACTGATGAAATCCAATTTCAAATTAAAAGATATTGATGTTATTAGTGCGACGGCGGGACCAGGATTAATCGGTGCTTTACTAGTAGGGTTCACTTTTGCTAAAGGTTTAGCTTACTCGTTGAATAAGCCGATAATTCCTGTAAACCATATCGAAGGTCATATATTTTCCGGTTTTTTAATGGAAGATAAACCGGAATTTCCATATTTAGCTTTGGTTGTATCCGGGGGGCATACTTTGCTTTTATTGGTCAACGATTTTAATGATATAAAAAAATTAGGCACTACCGTCGATGATGCCGCAGGTGAAGCTTTCGATAAAGTTGCTAAAATGTTGGGGCTTGGTTACCCCGGCGGTCCTAAAATTCAAAATGCAGCTTTTCAGACAAAAGAATATTCAATTAAATTTCCGGTTGCAGAGTTAAAAGGTCCATATAATTTTTCCTTTAGCGGATTGAAAACCGCTGTTCTTAGATATATACAAAAAAATTTTTCAGATATAAATTTTATCTCCACCGTTGATGTAAATAATATTGCAGCATCATTTCAACAAGCCGTTATCAAAGCCTTGATACAAAAGACGGAAAAAGCATTAAAAAATTTTGAGGTAAAAAGTATATCATTGGTTGGCGGTGTTGCTGCTAATAACCCTTTACGTGAAGAAATGATTAAATTATCAAAAAAATATAATAAAAAAATTATCATTCCTAAAATTGAATTCTGTGGTGATAATGCTGCTATGATTGCATTCCGTGGACAAAAAATTTATGAGTCAGGTAAAAAATATGGACTTCATTACAGTCCCTATCCTTCATTACCGGAAATGTATTTTTCATGAAAATTAAAAATTATCGGAAATTCTTCTAAGCTTAATTTATGGAACATATTTATAAAAAAATAGAGAACGAGTTAAATACACTCGATGAGGGAGAGCGTAACGAAATCCTTAACAAGTTACGGGATGAAATAGATAAAATCGATAAGCAATTGGTGCACTTGATAAGTAAACGGACATTACAGTCGGTATTGATTGGAAGGATAAAGAGAACGTTAAATTTACCGACTTATAATCCACAACGTGAAAAAGAAATAAGTCAGAAAATATCAAATTATGTTGAAGAGCCGTTAAAACCTGAAGCGATTTTAAGGATTTATGAACGAATTCTAGATGAGTCTAGAGCTATTCAGAAAGAAGAAGCCGTTAAAGGGAATATTTTCAAAGTAACAAGAAAAAAAATGAAAATCGGTTTTGATAAATTATTATCACGTAGAGATTTTTTTATCGTGGTAGCATTTTTCTTGGTTATTTTAAGCTTATTATATTATACATTTTTCACGCCGAATTATTATAAAGGTAAATCTCCGCTCGTGTTTGAAGTAAAAAAAAGTGAGCCATTCGGGCTTATTGTGGATGATTTATATAAAAAGGGTGTGATACCGAGTAAAACAAATATGCGAATTACTGCTTTTTTATACGGTGCCGAAAAGAGTATTAAAGCTGCCCGCTATTATATTCCAAACGGTTTAAACTATTTAGATTTAATGGGTTATTTGCTGCATGGGAAATCTAATTTATTGGTGGATGTAACGATTAAAAATGGAGTATCGATAGATTGGGTTGCGGAAAAATTGCATAACTCTCTTTACATTGATTCTACTGCAATTGTAAAACTTGCTTATGATAAGAATTTAATTGATTCGATGGGAATAAAGGGAAATTCTTTATTAGGGTATATGCTTCCACAAACATATCAATTATATCAAAGAAGTTCCTCAAGAGAAATAATAGATTCAATTTATACTGCTTTCAAATCTTTTATGGTCGATTCGTTGAGAAAAAGAGCTAAAAAATTTGGTTATTCTATTCATGATATACTTACAATTGCCTCGATTGTGCAGGGAGAAACAAATAACGTTAGTGAGATGCCTGAAATTGCGGCTGTTTACTTTAATAGGCTTAAAAAAGGTATGAAATTACAAGCCGATCCGACAATCCAGTTCCTGCTTAAAGGAAAATGGAAGAGATTATCGTATAAAGATTTGCAAATTAATTCACCTTACAATACTTATAAATATGCAGGTTTACCGCCCGGTCCTATTGACAATCCAGGTAAAGAAGCGATCCTTGCAACTTTTTATCCGGCTAAAAATAATTATTTATACTTTGTTGCCGACGGTTATGAAAAGCATGTTTTTTCGAATTCATATTCCAAGCATCTTGAAAATGTAAAGAAATACAAAGAATGGCTGAAAAAACAAAAAAGCAAATAATACTTTATTTCTTTTTTTTGATAGAAATAATAATTTCCGGTTGTGCTAATCAATTACCTCCAAATGGAGGCCCTATTGATAAAACACCGCCTAAGATTATAAAAATATATCCAACCGACGGGACTATTCATTTTAAAGATGATCACTTTAAACTTTTGTTTTCCAAATATATTCAGAGAAGAACACTAAAAAATGCTGTTTTTATTTCCCCTGCAATCAATGGTAATTTAAAATTCGATTGGACAGGTAAATCCGTTAATGTTTATTTTCCGGAAAAATTAAAGAAGAATATTACGTATGTTGTTACAATCGGCACCGATGTGGAAGACTATAATAATGGCAACCACATGGCGGAATCATTCACATTTAAATTTTCAACGGGGGCTAAAATTGATAAAAGGTCGGTGAGCGGAAGGGTCTATTACAAGAAACCGCAAGGCATTATGATTTTTGCATACAAAAAAGATTCGGTTATAATTGATCCCTTAAAAATCAAACCCGATTATATTTCGCAAACCGGAGTAAATGGTTATTTTAAATTGGACGGTTTAGCCAAAGGTGTCTACAGAATTTTCGCCATTGAAGATAAATACCGTGCCCTTTTGTATCAACCTGAACAAGATAAATATGGTGCACCTTTTAAAGATGTAAACTTAACCGGAGCAGATAGTTTTACGTTTTTGGTCAATGATGGACGAGTGGATTCCGGTTTAGCGACGATTAGCGTTTCCATATCCCTGTTACAAGATCAACCAACCGCAAATTCAGCTAGCTTCGTGACCGCAGAGGATATTCCTCTGTCCGAGATTTTAACGGGGGTAGACCCCGACGGCGATGTATTAACGTATGTCGTAGACATCGTGCCAACACTGGGAGAATTTGTTCTTGATGCAGCGACCGGTTCGTTCGTCTATACCCCAAACCAAAACATCTATGGTAGTGATAGCTTTTACTATCACGTTAGCGATGGAATAACACCCTCGGCTTCGGTGCGAGTTGATATAACGATTACGCCCGTCAAT
>CBFDUR010000341.1:0-3374 GCA_965613005.1 uncultured Ignavibacteriales bacterium | reverse complement strand
AGATGATTGCATCAGCTCTTGCACAGGTTGCTGTTGCAATATGTAAGGCATCTTCAATCCATTTATTAGTTAAAATACCATTTTTAATGTATTGTCATTAATTAACTGAGGTGAGTTATTCGATTAATTTCTTCTGTAAGGGAAATGCAAACTACTTCCCATCAAGTTAGGTGTGAAGGGAAAAAAATCGGATTCGTTCCAACGATGGGCTTCTTGCATAACGGGCACCTTTCTTTGATTAAAAAATCGTTAGCCCTTTGTGATGTTACTGTAGTATCGATTTATGTTAATCCAACTCAATTTGCTCCCGGTGACGATTTAGATAAATATCCGAGAGATTTGGAAAGAGATAAGCAACTTCTAATTAATTTAGGGGTTGATATACTTTTTTTACCTTCAAATAAAGAAATTTACCCGGATGATTATCAAACTTATGTAAATGTAAATGATTTAACACGCCTGTTTGAAGGAGAATTTCGTCCTACTCATTTTTTAGGAGTAACCACTATTGTCACTATTTTATTTCACTCCGTAAATCCCCATTTGGCTTTCTTCGGGCAAAAAGATGCTCAGCAAGCCCAGATAATCAAACAAATGGTAAAAGATTTAAAATTTGGTATTGATGTGATTGTTTGCCCGGTAATCAGAGATCCTGATGGACTGGCGCTAAGCTCTAGAAATGTTTACCTGTCCGATAGCGAAAGGAGGGATGCATTGATATTGTATAAATCTTTGAATCTAGCTGAAGAATTGATAAATAAGGGCGAGCGAAATGTAAATACGATACTGATAATGATGAAAGAGCTTATTAATTCCGTCGCATCTTCCAAATTGGATTATGTTAATATTGTTGAAACAGATAAATTCGAAGTGGTAACTAAACTTGAAAGCGGTAAAAGTTATTATATATTAATTGCTTGTAAAATCGGCAGCACAAGACTTATCGACAATACATTAGTAGAAGTTTAATCTTCTTCCGGTTGTTCTATGTTTGTTGTATGTATGGATTTTATTCCATACAATACTAGACCTTTCTCGTAATAAAATTCATATTTAAGATAGGACAATATAAACTCTGCATTTCCTCCTGTTATATAAAGTTTTATTTCCGTTGCACTCATTTCACTTTTTAATAGTTGGATAACTCTCTCTATCAGTCCAATAGTAGAATTAATAACACCACTTGCAATTGAAGATTTTGTATTACGGGCAATCAAATCTTTATAATCTGTCGGCAAGACTGCCGGAAGTTGAGCAGTTTTATTATTCAAAGAATCAAACATCATACTGATACCGGGAGAAATCATTCCGCCGATAAATTCTCCGGGATATTTAACAATATCTATTGTAGTAGCTGTCCCGCAATCGATGGAAATCAAATAAGTATTTGAAGATTGTTCATTATTAGCAGAGTTTTTATATAATAAAAGGGCACCTTCTGCCGAGCAAATTCTATCCATACCTAAAGTTTCCAACGAATCATAATTAATTTTCAGATTGAAATGAACCGATTTATCTATGATGAACGTTTTTATTTCAAACTTATTCAGGAGTTTAATCAACTTGTTCAATTTATGCGGTACAACGGATGAAATTGCTGCCGACGTAAAAACAGAGTGGTGTAAGAAATCTTCTATTTCAATAATATCTTTAAATGAACGGAATCCGGATAAAATTTTCTCATGGAAAACCCCGCTTTTTATTCTAGTATTCCCTATGTCAAATGCAAGAAGCATTACAAAAGGCTCACTTCCCCGAAATGTATCTTTTCAATTTTATCCCGGGTTTTCAGGAGTAAAAAACCTTCATTATCAAGATCAACGAATATCCCATCTTTCACATGACCGTCAGCAGAAATAGAAATTATTTCTCCTATCATCCTGCATTTTAATTTCCAATCTTTTAAGATATCGTCCGGCTTGGTTAAAGATTTTTCGATATTACTTTCGAAAATATTTAAAATTTCGGCAAGGGTTTTTTCCCTTTCAACATTAAACGAAAGTTCATTTTTTAATGAGGTCGGTGCGATGTTAAAATTACCTTGAAACAGTGTTTGATTTACGTTTACTCCGATCCCAATTACTAATTTACTTATTTTACTCCCTTTTGATGAAGATTCCAGTAAAATACCGGCAACCTTCTTATGATTTATTAAAATATCATTTGGCCATTTCAATTCTGTACGAAGTTGATAAATATTTTCAATAGCTTGTGATACAGCTAAAGAAGTCGCGAAATTTATGATATTAAAAAATTTTTCAAAATATTTTTTATCTGTTAAAAGTATCGAGAAAGTTAAATTTTGTTCTTTGTTACTGTGCCAAATACTGTTATTCCTACCCTTACCGCGAGTTTGTTTTTCAGCCAGAAGCACTGTTCCGTTTACATCTAATTTTTCCGCATTATTCAATAAGAAAGAATTTGTAGATTCAACTTCTTC
The DNA here is from genome assembly GCA_965613005.1 of uncultured Ignavibacteriales bacterium. GTDB lineage: Bacteria > Bacteroidota > Ignavibacteria > Ignavibacteriales > Ignavibacteriaceae > CAVVVS01. Next base: position 934 of record CBFDUR010000341.1, on the reverse strand, counting down.
TGAATAAATGAAATTTCTACCAATGAATTCGGTATCAAGTTTTATATCAAAAGTTTCAAAATTAAATAAAGATTCTCTAAATTTTTTCATAATCTAAAGATAAATAAATTTCGTAAAACTGTCATATAAAATGACAAGTATTGAATAGTATGCGTCATATACGCATACAATAAGACAAATATACGCATTAGCCTGAAAATAAGAATATTATCGTAATTTATTATATAATAAATGCTTAAGTAAAATAAATTTGTTGGCACATTGATTGTTACAATTGCAACAGTTTATAAAAATTTATTCATAAAAAACGGAGTATAAAATGACATTCATAGAATTTGAACCGGCTACGGGATTAAAAAATGTACAAGATAAAATCTCCCAAATTTTTGGTGATTTTAACGACGCTTCTAATAATTTAGAACCCGCTGTGGATATTTCGGAAGATAAAGAAAATATTTATTTTGAAATGGAGACGCCGGGTGTTCAAAAAGACGATATCTCTATCTCTCTTGAAAAAAATATATTATTAGTAAAAGGAGAGAAGAAGTTTGAAGTAGGGAAAGATAATCCTAAAAAATTTGTTCATACGGAAAGACATTTCGGTTCTTTCGAAAGAAAATTCAGGCTCTTGGAAAATGTTGATTCGGATAATATTACCGCAGAATTTGAAAATGGTGTCTTAACTATTACGGTACAAAAAATTAAAGAAAAACCGGTGGAAGAAAGAACTATTGAAATTAAATAACATTTTAACCGGAGTTCATATTTAATAGAATTTTGTTAATTATAATTAAAAGGCGGGAGATTATTCTATCGCTAATCATGTTAAAAGAAAAGGAGTGATATATAATGGGAAAAATTATTGGAATTGACTTAGGAACTACGAATTCATGCGTTGCAGTTATGGAAGGCAACGATCCGGTGGTGATTCCTA
>CBFDUR010000340.1:0-3392 GCA_965613005.1 uncultured Ignavibacteriales bacterium | reverse complement strand
TTATTCTCGGCCGAGAATTAAAATTCTTCCATCGATCAAAATCGGTAAAGAAGCTGTAAGAACTAAGGGTTACAATGAGTACGAATACGTATCCGGTGAAATGCTGATAGATTACGAAATTAGTAATTTGATTTGTGCAAATAGTAGAATTATTACAAATAAGGGTGTCTATGTGTGCCCTATTTTAATTGACTCACCGGATGCACTTTTAGGAAGTACACTTGAAGAAGCATCCAAAAGTTATGAATTAAAACACCAGGCTTGCTACACATGTTATTTGTTTGGAACAATTTGTTTAAATTTTACTTCGATGGGTAGAGATGAATAAAAAGATAGCGTTATTCGGCGGCGTTTATAGTAACCATATCGCTTTGGAGGAAGTTGTAAAAGATGCCAAAAAAAGAAAAGTCGATGAAATTTATTGTCTCGGTGATTTAGGCGCTTTCGGTCCACATCCCGATAAGGTTTTTCCGGTTCTACAGAAATACAATATCCCGGTAGTTCAAGGTAATTACGATAATTCAATCGGAAATGATTTTGATGATTGCCGATGCGGTTATACAGACCCACAAGACAATTATTATGCAAGGCTAAGTTATGATGAAAACTCTTCCCAAAGAAATCAGGCTCAAACTTGGGAAGTACAAAGTATTACTTTGCCACGGTTCTCCAAGGCAAACAAATGAGTTCCTTTGGGAAACTACAACACCGACACACTTTTTAGAAAAACTTTGTAAAAATTATAATACGGATATAATTTGTGCTACTCATACAGGTATTCATTGGAAACGTAAGCTATCGGATAACAAATATTTCATCAATGTCGGCGTTATCGGAAGACCTGAAAATGACGGCAACACATTTGTCGGCTATACTCTTCTTGAATTAATAAATGATGTGATGAACATCCACTATATTCATGTTGAATATGACTATGTACAATTAGCTGGAGAAATGCGTGAGGAAAAACTACCTGAGAAATTTGTTGACACTATTTTAACCGGTTGGTGGACAACTTGTCTTGAAATTCTACCCGGTAAAGAAAGAATTAAGGGTAAGTATTAACCCGATTTTTTACATATTATAACTAATGAATGTGAGCCTCGCTTTTATATTCTTCCGGTCATTTCGAAAGAAGTGATAAATATAACGGAGTTTAGGTTCGGTATGAATCCTTTATAACGTTATTTTTGATTTTCAATTATATAAACAGTTCCTTTTCCTATACTCGTAATGATTTGCTCTTTCTTCATATATTGAAGGTCTTTCTTTATTGTGTTAATGTTAATATTATAAAATTTCTTTGCTATATCTGAAAGTTTCAAAGGCTGATTTTCCAAAAGATATTCTTTTATTACTTTTTGTCTTTCGTTTAAATACCCACCTTTTGATTTGAAAATATCATATTTTGCATCAAGTTTTTGTATTAGTTCAATATCTTGTTTTGTAATATCCTTGTTATAAAGCCTGATTTGTTTTTTTATTTCCATGAAACAAAGATATTATTTTATCACAAAAGAACTCAGTCTTTTCCCCATTTGAATGAGGTATTACCTATTGAGAGTCTTTAAATTAAGTATTCTCTTTTTCTTTTAATTCCCCATTTTTATCATACACTTTAAATTGAACCATCTTTTGTCTTATTTTTTTCATTAATTCAAAATGTAAAGAATTATAGATAAAAATTTCTCCGGTATTTAAAATTTTTCCTGATTTATCGGCTATAAAACCGGCAATCGTATTATATTCATCGGATTCCGGAAGTTGAACGTTGAATATCTCGTTAAAATCGTCAATTGCCATTGAGCCGAGTACATAGAAAGTTCCGTCGGGAAGTTTACTGTAGTCTTTAATTTCCGATTTAGTATTATCCCCAAAATCACCTACTATTTCTTCCAATATATCTTCAATGGTAATTACTCCTTCTGTTCCTCCATATTCATCGGTAACAATTGCTAATCTTTCGCCTCTATTTTGCATTTCTTTTAATATCTCGGAGATTAATTTTGTTTCGGGGACAAAATAAGCCGGTCGAATAAGATTCTTAACTTTTATAGGTTTAGTCTCGATAAAAGCTCTAATAAAATCTTTGGAATGTAAAACACCGATTATGTTATCCTGAGAGTTTTGATATATAGGAATTAGAGAATGGTTGGTTTTCAAAATTTCTTTTGCTATTTCGGAATAATCATCTACTAACTCAATGGTATCCATCTCGGTTCGCGGTATCATAACTTCATTGGCGCGTAGATCATTAAATTCAAAAACATTATCAATAATTTCTTTCTCTGTTTCATCGATTGCGCCTGTTTTTACACCTTCAGATATGATTATTCTAATTTCATCTTCCGAAAATCTTGTTTGAAGAAAATCAGTTTTTTCTTTAAAAGGAAGTAAGAAAACGTTACTCAAATTCATAACAATTTTTACCGGATATGTAAATATTAAAGAGATAAAAAGAACAATTCGTACGGAAACTTTGCCCAGTGATTCGGAATATTTAAATCCCAAAGCTTTAGGTATTAAAATTGTGAATACAAGGGTTAACAATGATGAGATAAGCAATGCGGCAATGAACGAAATTATTCCGGCTGAGGAAACGGTAAATATATTACCTATATCTAAAAATTGCGGAAATAACAACTTCATAAAAATATGCCAGCAGAGCAATCCTGTAGATAAAATCAGTAGATTAATAACTACTTGAATCGTACCGAAAAAATTATTGGGGTGATTATGAATTCGTTCAAATAAAACGGCTGATTTATCTTGTTTCTCTTTTAATTCTTCAATCTTGTTTGTTCCGAATGACGCGATAGCAACTTCAGCAGCAGAAAGAAATCCACCTGATATTATAAATATCAATACTAATATAATTTCTATTAAGTATGAATCCATTTCATTATTTTACCGGCGATGGATTTTATTCACATAAACCGATAAAAATTTATCCTCTATCAATTTTAATAAAAACAATTCCTTAAATTTATCACAAAACGTTGTTATAAATCAAATAATTATAAATTTAATTTACAAGCCACAAATAATCTTACTTTATATATATTCATTTGATTTATTATCTACGAGGTATACACAACGCGGCAAGCCGCAAATTTAGAATTATGAATTTAGAAATTAGAACAATTTGAATCACCGGCACATCAAAATATTATTTAACCTTAATTTCTTTATCATGTGTAATAAAAAAAGATTACACTGAACAGGCAAAAAAAAACAAAAATTTGACCGACAATACTGTATTGGAAATGAATAGCTGAAAGACAAGCATAAATTCTTTTTAATTAAAGTAATTTCTTATTTTAAAGTAAGCAATTAAATAAATTATAGATTGGCAATAGCCTAGTAAACAAAAGAAATTTACCGGCTCTATA
>CBFDUR010000339.1:0-3400 GCA_965613005.1 uncultured Ignavibacteriales bacterium | reverse complement strand
GTTTATTTGCTAACATGGAAATAGTTTATCCGGGTTATGCTGATTTGTGTTTTTTACAAATGTATGGTTGTGAATTCCCGTTTTCCAAATTTTCGACCTTGATAAAATCTGTACAAAGCGAAAAAAGCACCTCGATTTCTTCAATACGAAATAATGTAAATAACGGATATACAAATTATTAAGTACGTGTTTTTGATTGTTTATTTTGATGCAAAACCGAGAGCCCGTTAGCCTTTTTGGTATTTTCCCGCTAATTCGTTCCGAAAGTGCAAAGAAAATTTGGAGTAATGGACAAAATTGAGGCTGATTTTGGTCAAAGATCTAAATTCTCATCAGCAGTTTTTCAGCTTCTTTTAAGTGGACAGTAGTGAAACTTTATAAAAAATAATAACAGGATAATCGCAAGCAATATAAACGGCAAAACATTTAACGAAATAAAGCTATGAAAGAAATTGGATGAATTGATATTATTAAACCCGTACGCCATTGAAGCCAATAAAATTCCCACTAATATCATACCATTCCAATCGAAAGGATTTTTATTTTCTACCTTATTTGCCGGTAATAATTTTATACTCATACCAATAACTATTGCTGCTACCGGTATATTCACCAAAAACAGCCAGTGCCATGAAAACATCAGAATAATACCTGCTAATAACGGTCCTATCAAAAAAGCAATTCCGAAAACAGCACCAATTAAGCCAAGTGCACTACCCCTTTTATTTTCAGGAAAAGTATCGCCGATAACAGCGCTTGCAACGGGGAAAATTCCTCCGGAACCAAATCCTTGAATTCCCCGTCCAACCAAAAGTACTGTAAAACTTGGTGACAGCGCTACGATGAGTGAACCGATTGCAAACATCGTTACATCAAGAATATAAATCGCACGACGATTCATTAGATCCGATAGCTTTGCCATAAAAGGCGTACCGACAAGATTAAACAATACATATATAGCAAATATCCAAGCAACTGCTCTTTCACTAATTCCGAATTGGGCTTGAATAGCCGGCAACGCCGGACCTACAATAGCAATATCCAGTGCTCCCATCATCACACCGGCAAATAATACCACTAAAACTCTATTCCTTTTTTTATTATCTGTAAAGTTCATCCGCAAAAACTCCTTAAGTCTTTATATTAAAATTTAATTAGTTCAAGTACTTTTATTTATGGGACAGTACCAAAAACTTATTTCCAAAGTTTTAATTCCTTTTCAGTAAATGCAGAAAGAAAATTAAAAACCCCGGATTTATTATAAGTAGGCTGTTTTAATAACGCCGATTATCATTATTAAACGGTTGTGGAAAATCTTAAATATAATTCCAACCTCAAAAAATTCCTACGTTAATTCATCCCTCAAAAAGATATAAATGATAACTTTTATATAGCCTTCAACAATTCATTAATCTTGGTTTTTTATAACAATCTCATCATTCTTATTAATTTTTATCCAAATTACCTTCATTCTCTTTTTCTATTTTTTCGACATAAAACAAGAGCTTTTCAAACAGGGCAACAAAGTCTTTTTGTTCTTCTTCGTCAAGTTTATCCAATATGTTTCGATATACCTTATCCAAAGGGTACATCTTTCTATTCAGCAGTTTTTTCGCCTTATAGGTCAATTCAATTATGGCAACTCTCCTATCAGTATCACTAGAGTATTTTTTTAAATAACCTGATTGTTCCAGTCTATCCGCAATTCCGCTGGTGGAACTTTGTGCAATCTTTAAATGCTTCTTTAATTGGTTTACGGTCATCTTTCCATAATAATCCAACAGAGATAGGACTCTATATTGTGCAATAGTAAAATCCCCTGTCCTAGAAACTTCAATTGAAAGGTTATGAAAAAACCTTTGAAGTTTAGGAAAAATCATCGCTAATTTATTAATATCACTTTTAGTTTGCTTTTTCATTTTATGATATAATTAATATCGTATTACGATATATCGGAATGCGATATATAAATAAATATTCTTCCAAAATCAATTAAATTGCTCATAACTTTTCTAAAATGAGATATACATCAAAATAAGTTCAAAGTTCGAATTCCGGTACAATGTTATAATTTATTCGAATCTGTTAAACCGGACGATAATAAATATCTCTTTTTCAAGGAAAGATATCCAATGATAAATTATTGTTGATATATCTAAGATTATTTTTTTTACAAAAAAAAATTTAGGAAGATGTGACAAATATCTTTAAACTAATTAATTTGGAATATCCCGGTTTAGGGAGTGGAATAGAATAACTTGCATATAATACAAGAATAAATAACTGTCATTTAGGAGTTTTAATTCGATAACTTATTTTATTCCACCCTCTTAGTAATCAAACCATTTCCGATAACAATTCATGCCGTGGATTTGCAATAACGACCTTATTAACAAGCAGTCCCTTATCTCCGACCACCTTTGCGCCTGATTCAACAGCGCTTCTAACAGCAGCAACCTCACCTGTTATCGTAAAAAAAGCTTTACCGCCGAGCGCCATAGCTAATCTAATCTCGATTAATTTAACATTAGCTGTTTTCACAGCAGCGTCTGCTCCTTCTATTAAAGAAGATACCGAGTATGATTCAACAATTCCCAATGATTCGAGCATTTGAACGTTATTGTGCCCGGCAATTGCAGGAAATATCGACTTATGAACATTGGGAATAATAAAATAATCAATCACTCCGAAACCAATTTGTTCAACGGCATTTTCGACGGCTGATTTAACCGCAGCAACCTCACCTCCGATTAATGACATATATTTACCCGAACAAATAGTTCTTGAAATTATCAACTCAACATCCGAAGTTTTCAGCATAATATCGGCAGCTTGCATTCCTGAAGCAATACTCCCCATTTCTATTAAACCAATTGAATTCATTCCGATCATTTTTTCAATCCTTTATTAAATTCTATTCTTAATTTAATTATTCAATAATTTTCAATTACAAAACTATGAAGCAATTCTAATATAACGATCATTTACATGTATAACCTTTCCATTTATAGATGCATGTATGTCAGCTCCTAATTTTCCGTCCGGTACTTTAGCAATAAGACTTCCTTTTTCCACCGGATCACCAATTCGAACAACCGGCTGTGCAGCTTCACCCAAATGCTGTTTTAATAGAATTTGTACACTGTTTATTTTTGGTTTTTCATCAATGAACGGAGCCGTAACATCGTATTCCTGTAATTTTAATCTTTTAATTAATTGCCTGAGCGGTACCCTTCTCCCTTCTTTTATAGGATGAACTTTAACAGGTTTTGTTTGGGATGATTCGAATTCACCGACGTTTAATGTTACAAGGATTGACAGTATTACAAATATTGTTATTAACTCTACTGGAAACCCATTACCTGCTTATATGGATTTGGAAACAAATGCAATTGGTTTA
>CBFDUR010000338.1:0-3403 GCA_965613005.1 uncultured Ignavibacteriales bacterium | reverse complement strand
TATAACGCTTCTATTCTCAATTCAAAGTTATGAATCGGTTGCAGAAGCTTATATTAGAGCGCTTGAAAGAAGATTAGAAGAAGGGAAATCGATCAAACAAGTACGATCTGTAGCTAGTTTCTTCTTAAGCAGGATTGATGTCCTTACCGATGAAATTTTAAGTCATTACATAATTCCGTCAGATACATCCGGCGATGAAATTCGCCCCGAAAATTTATTAGGACTCGCCGGTATTGTAAGTGCTAAACTGGCTTATCAAAGCTTTAAAAAAATATTTCAAGGTGGAAGATGGCAAAAACTAATAAATAACGGAGCTAAAGTGCAACGGCCATTATGGGCAAGCACAAGTACAAAAGATCCGCTCTATCGTGATGTCCGTTATGTGGAAACTTTAATAGGACCGGATACCGTTAATACTTTACCTGATGTAACAATCGATGCATTCGCCGATCATGGAATCCTTAAAGAGAATACTATTGAAGAAGATGTGGATGAAGCAATTAAGGTTTTCGATAATTTAAAAAAAATAGGTCCCGATATTGATTTTATAACAAGGGAATTGGTAAATGAAGGCATCCAAAAATTTATTGTCCCTTACGATAATTTAATGCGGTCTTTGAGTCAAAAGCGTAGGGAATTTTTGAAAGAAAAAGAAGGTTCGCAATCGTTAAATTATGGGAACTTAGCTAATGATATAAAAGAAGCATTAGCTTCATTAGAACAAAAACAATATGTTCAAAGACTCTTCGCTAAAGATCCTTATCTATGGAAGTCTGATCCTGAACAAGTGAAAGAAATCAGAATACGATTAGGTTGGTTAGATAGTATGCAATATTTCTTGGAACAATCGGACAGTATTAACGATTTTGTAAAAGAAATAAAAGCCGGTAAATATAAATTTATTGTTCTAATGGGAATGGGCGGAAGTAGCCTCTGTCCGGAAGTAGCTAAAGAAACATTCGGTTCAAAAAACGGTTATCCTGAATTAATAGTCTTGGATAATACTGATCCCGAGGCTGTAAAAATTGTTGAAAAACAGATAGACCTATCATTAACATTATTTGTCGTTTCCAGTAAATCCGGTACAACTACGGAAACCTTAAGCTTCTATAAATATTTTTACGAGTTAACAAAAGAAGTTGCAATAACGGATACCGGAAAACATTTCGTGGCTATCACCGACCCTGACACGAAACTTGTTAGAGAGGCAACTGAAAAAAATTTCCGTAGAGTATTTATAAATCCGATTGAATTCGGCGGCAGGTATTCCGCATTATCTTATTTCGGTTTGGTTCCTATGGCATTAATAGGAATCGATATTAAAAAGATTCTCCGCAGTGCAATTCAAATGCAGTTAAGTTGCGGTCCGTTTGTTCCTTCAGATGCTAATCCGGGTGTAAATCTGGGAACGTTCTTAGGCATCGCTCAACTAAAAGGTATAGATAAAGTAACTTTTATACTGTCAGATTCTATCAAGGCGTTTGGCTATTGGGTAGAACAATTAATTGCCGAAAGTACCGGTAAAGAAGGAATTGGACTTGTTCCGGTAGAAAGTGAAGATTTGGGAAAACCGGAGATTTATAAAAACGATCGTGTTTTTGTATATATCTTTACTTCCGATGAAAAAAATACGAATCTTGAAAGGAAACTTTCCGCTTTGGAGAAAGCAGGACATCAAACGGTTATTATTGAAATAAAAGATAAATATGCTCTCGGCGCCGAATTTTTAAGATGGGAAATTGCAACTGCAACCGCCGGTAAAGTGATGGGTATAAATGCATTCAATCAACCTAACGTAGAGGCAGCTAAAAAGAACACTTCTATTATTCTTAATGAATGGAAACAAAACGGCTCATTCAACGAAGGTGAACCATTATTTAAAAAAGATGAGCTAAGCCTTTATATCGATCCCAATTCACAATGGGTTTTTGAGAAACCTAAAAAATCTTTTAGTGATTTCTTAAATGCTTTTATTAAACTCGATAATCCACCTGACTATTTTGCTTTGTTAGCATATTTCATGAAAACCTCCGGAAGAAATAAAATTCTCCAATCGATCAGATTAAAAATCAGGAACAATAGAAAATCTGCTACTACTTTGGGATATGGACCTAGGTATTTGCACTCAACAGGTCAATTACATAAAGGCGGACCGAACACGGGTATTTTCATCATTTTAACTGCGGATTCAAACGATGATTTGGATATTGCCGGTGAGCAATATGGATTTGCCGTTTTACATCGTTCCAAAGCATTGGGCGATTTCCGCTCGCTAAATGAAAAAGATAGGAGAGTTATTCGAATAAACCTCGGCAATAACGTAGAGCAAGGATTGAAAAAGCTGGCACAGATCATTAGCTAAAAATTTATTTTTGTTTTGAAAAAGGAAACTTTTATGAACTTGGACTCATTGGAAATTGATAAAACCGGAATATCTAAAGATAAACCGCCTGAATCATGTGTTGTGGTTATATTCGGTGCAACGGGTGATCTTACTCATCGCGAGTTAATCCCTTCTTTATTTTCGCTTGCGTGCAAGAATTTGATCCCTGCAAACTTTGCAATTATAGGTTTTGCCAGGCGAAACTGGGACGACTTGAAATTCCGGTACGAAATGAGGACGGCAACAATAAAAGTTTCGGATTGTTCCGATGATGACTGGAAGAAGTTTTCCAAGAATCTTTTTTATATCCAAGGCAATTTCGATGATCCTGCAACAACATCGTATGAGAAGTTAAAGAATAAAATTAAAGAACTTCAGAAAGCCGGTAATATAGCCGACAATGTCCTTTTCCATCTTGCCACTCCACCAAACTTTTATACCGATATAATTCAAAGACTGGGTGAAGCAAACCTCGCTAAAAGTGATACCGGTTGGAGAAGAGTAATTATTGAAAAACCATTTGGAAAGAATGAACGATCGGCTATAGATTTGGATGTACATATCAACCTTGTTTTTTCGGAACAGCAAATCTTCCGGGTTGATCATTATCTTGGTAAAGAAACCGTTCAAAATATGATGGTTTTCAGGTTTGCAAATCCCGGTTTTGAACCAATTTGGAATAGGAACTATATCGATAATATACAGATAACGGTTGCTGAAGAAGTAGGTGTCGGAACACGCGGAAATTTTTATGAGAAAGTCGGCGTGCTTCGCGATATGGTACAAAATCATCTTTTACAATTGCTTTGCATGGCAGCTATTGAACCGCCTGCAAATTACGATGCCGGTTCTTTAAGGACTGAAACTATGAAAGTTTTAAAATCTATTTGTAATATAGACCTAGAAAAGGATTGCATATTGGGTCAATATGGTTCGGGGCAAATCAAAGGAGAGATTGTACCCGGATATAGAGAAGAGAAAAATGTAGATAAAGAATCGACCACACCTACTTATGCGGCA
>CBFDUR010000337.1:0-3413 GCA_965613005.1 uncultured Ignavibacteriales bacterium | reverse complement strand
TTTTATACGATATATATTTTTCTCTCCCCTCTTCGGTGAAAATGCCTTCAAACATAATTTTAATAATAATTTCGAAAGCCTGATCACCTGATAAAGGTAGTTGAGAGAGTGTTTCGGGATTGATAATTCCTTGAATTGTATTTAAATACATTAAAAGTATTATTTGTTGATTTATATCTTTTCTAAAAATTCCTTTTTCAATTCCCTCGTTGATCAGCAAAGTCATTTTTTTAAGAGTAGACTTTTTTCTGAATTCATTTATTTCCTTCCAAATTCCGGGAATACTCTTTTGCAAATCATTCAATAGAGGTCCTTGCAACTTGGATGATTGCTTAGCAAAGAAATCCATTAGTTTCTTCAATCTTTTAACAAAATCCAAACTCGAATCATTCCATAATTCATCAATATATTCATCTACTCCGCATTTCATATTTTCTATAATATAATGTACCAAACCTTCTTTACTCGGGAAAAATTTGTAAAGAGTTTTTTTACTGATTCCGAGATTTGCGGCAATTTCTTCCATAGTAACCTTGGAATATCCAAATTGAAGAAACATCACTTCGGATTTTGCCAATATTCTATCTTTTATCTCTTTTTCGTTCACAACGATTGTTAATTTTTATACATTAAAAACTTATCTCGTTTTTATAGTTTCCATAAAAAACAAAAAAATCAGCATTTTCCATTCACCCGGATATACATTAAACTTTGGAAACCACTAATGTTTTTTGAGTTTCCAAACTTAAATCAATAGTTATCGTTTGTCAAGTTAAAATTATAAGATTATGATAACTTTAACATTTTTAATGACTAGCTGTAGTTATGCTTTGTAATTGAGTGTGGGATGAATTGATTTAGTTGATAGATAATATAGTATTGTCAGTCAAATCTTTGTTTTTTTTGCCTATCCAGTGTAATCTTTTTTTATTACACAGGATAAAGAAATTAAGGCGAAATAATATTTTGATATGCTATTGATTAAAATTGTTCTAATTTCTAATTGGTCTAATTACCTAAAAAATGAACAATAAACCAATGGAACAAAAAAGAACAGCTCGCATGGGAATTCTACGAATAATATCAATGAGTCCACTTAAAAAAGGTAAATTTATGAATAAGTGACATAATTATAAAAAGATGTTCCGATCGATTAACGGGAAATATGAATGAAATATTTTCCAATACTGAGAAAATAAAGTAAAGTAAGAATTTACCTTCAGGGAAGAATATTGCCGGATGGAATAACTTTTTTAAACGAAGGTTCTTATCCGGTATTAAAACTTTTAGCGTATTGTTTTTTAAATTTTTTAATAGCTTCATAAATCGCTTTTGCAATTTGTGTTTGACCTTTATTGCTGTTAAGATATGCAGCGTCATGAGGGTTTGAAAGAAAACCGGCTTCGATTAAAACACTTGGCATGGAAGCGCCGACCAAAACGAAAAAGCCTGCTTGCTTTATTCCTCTCGAAGAAATATCGATATCTTTGCTGAATTCTTTATTTAAAATATCGGAAAATTCTTCCGAATATTTCATGTATGAAGCTTGAGCCATACTGACAAGAATGAAATTTTCATCTGTAAGCTTTTTATATCTCGCAGGATCATTTTCATATTTAATAACACTATTTTCTTTTTCGGCAATTCGAATTGCTTCCTTGGTTTTACCCGGTCTGAGAAGATAAATTTCATAACCTTCTGCATTTCTCGACTTCCGTTGAGTTGAATTACAGTGTATAGAAATGAATAGATTACCCCCGGCTTTGTTTGCAATTTGCCCTCTTTTATAAAGAGGTACAAATTTATCGGTTTTTCTAGTGAATACAACCTTGATATCCTTCATGTTTTTCTTGAGGATTTTACCAAGTTTAAGAGCTATTTTAAGATTTATATTTTTTTCTTTTATTCCGTGAAGGCCGATTGTGCCGTAATCTCTTCCACCATGTCCCGGATCGATGACAACAACTTTAAAACTCCATTTCTTTTTTTCTCTTTCTTTAATACTGTTTTTTACAAATACTTTGTTGTGAAGAGCTATTAAAATATCATTGCTGTAATCTACATTCAAAACTTCATTATTTGAATAATTATCATTAAGAGTAAACCGGAATTCAGTACCGGAATTCACATTTTTCACTTCAATTTTCTTTATCAAACCTTTTACCGGCGAGCGTTCAATATCCGGTATATCTGCAAGTACATTCCTGAAGATGATAGTTAATATTCCATCTTTAAAAAAACTGTTATAAGAAAGAATACGTTTATTCGATTCTACTCTTATTAATGTTCCGTTTGCTTTTTGTTCAATTTTAATCCCACTAATATTATACTTTACATTGTTTTCATGTTTATAAAACCGGGTATTAACCAAATCATTATTAGTACCTTTCTTTAGTACCGAGAGCTTATCCGGGTAACTATACTTTAAGATGTATCCCGAAGCGGTTTCTAAAATTTTCTTAATATAAATTAATGGTACGAATATTTGATTATTTAACAGGTAAGTAGAAGTAGGAAGTTGATATACAATTTGTTTGCCGTTCTTTTTTGAATATAAAATTAAAAATGGATTATTAGCAGTGATCTTTAAATAATACGCAGGAAATTTTAATTCGATTTTTTCAGTTCCGGCATTGTAATAGTAGTTAATCGATAACGCACCGGCAAAAGCCTCAATAGGAAAATAGATAGTGCCTTGCCGATCATAGACAGGTAAATATTTTATTCCGTTTTGAGTTTGAACCGCCAAGTGGTTAACGGTTTGACCAAATAAAGGAATTGTAAATATCAAAAACAGGATATAAAGAATTTTAACTTTCATTAAAGGATAAAATCATTAAAAAATAAATCAACTAGCCGATAAAGGGAATCATAAAACCGCTTTTTTTCTTATAATTTATAAATACTTCTTTGAAATACTTCAACAACAATTTTTCTTCCAGCTTTGCACGCATAATTAAAAATGGAATTTCAATCAAAGCGATAAGAATTACTATATATCCCAGAGAAGCAATTCCACCGGCAATATCAATAATGATTTGTGATAAATATTGAGGATGTCGAATGAATTTAAATGGACCGGAAGTAACTAAATTGTGTGATCTGTAAATCAGTACTTCCTGTGAATAGTTCTTACCCAATTTTTTAGAAGTCCAGACTTGAAACCAGGTAGAAATCAAATAAATTATCAAAGCTATCGATCTTATCGTAAAATTTTCTTTTGTATAATCGAGAGTACCAATTTGGAACACGGCAAATATTAATGCTATCAGCGAAAGAGTTGATAAAACCAAAGGAAATTTTTGGAGATAAGTATCAGGTTTTTCTTTGGCAACGGTTACGGCACTCTTTAGGTTCTTTTTTGTACCGCCGGCATTTACTCCGAAAGTTGCCGCTATCTTACGACCGATTAA
>CBFDUR010000336.1:0-3415 GCA_965613005.1 uncultured Ignavibacteriales bacterium | reverse complement strand
AATAGCCCGAGAACCCGGCGAACGTGCTAAAATAGCGGTTGAATCTCAAGATTCTAGAATCGATGCTGTAGGGGCTTGTGTCGGAATGAAAGGTGTACGAATTCATGCAATAGTTAGAGAATTGAATAACGAGAATATTGATGTTCTGAATTATTCGGACGATCCTGTTACTTTTATTCAAAAAGCATTGGCGCCTGCTAAACTCAAAAATATCGAAGTGGATACGGTCGATAAAAAAGCTGTTGTTACTGCCGATACTGACCAGGTATCCCTGATAGTTGGTAGAAACGGTGTGAATATTCGCCTTGCAATGAAATTAACCGGCTACGAAATAGAAATATTGCGAAAAGAAAAACCGTTTGAAGAATATGATGAGGATATCGAATTAATTGATTTGGAAGAAGAGCTTGGAGCCGATGTTTATGAAACATTAATTAATAATCGTTATGACACTGCTATTGAAGTATTGACGGCAGGTGCTGAAAAATTAAAAGAAATTGAAGAGTTTGATGATGAAATGATAACAAAAATTATTGAAATTATTAAATCTCAATTTGAAGAATACGAATAGAATAATAATAGGTAAATGGAAATGCCGGAGACGAAATCTAAAAAATTACGTGTTTATAAACTAGCTTCCGAATACAATTTATCGGCAGAACAGCTTATAGAATTTCTTCAAAAGAAAGGATATATAGTAAAATCACACATGTCGATGTTAACCGAAGAAATGATATCCGATATTAACGATCATTTCAAAAAAGATATCGAAAAAGCTGAAAAACATTATAAGAAAATAGCAGAATTCAATAAAAAGCGAGCCGATAAATCCGAAATAGAAAAAACGGAAAAAAGTGAAAAGCCCGAAGTCGAAGAGGTAGAGGTAAAAATTGAAAAGCAAAAAGCAGAAGAGCTACCGGCAAAAACGACTGCTGAAGTTGAAACAACAGAAGTCATAAAAAAAGAAAAACCGCCCGAAGTCCAAAAACCTGTTGTTGAAAAGCAACGGGAAGTAAAAGAAGAAGAATCAAAAAAAGAATCTGAAAAGATTCCGGTTGAACCGGAAAGTGAAAAGAAACAAAAAGAAGTAAAAGAATTTATTTCACCTAAGGACCTAGAAGCCAATAAACAAAAAGGACTTAAAGTTGTCGGCAAAATGGAATTAGGCGAAGAGGAAAAACACAAAGGAAAAACTACTAAAAACGGAGTATCGGAAGATAAAGTAAAAACTACTAAAGAAACCGCTAAAAAGAAAAAGAAACCGAAAACCAGAAAGAAGTCTAAGGAATCGGTTGAGGATGGGCATGTTCATAAAAAGAAAAGAAGAGCTAAAAGATTTGAAATCGATCAAAAAGAAGTTGACGAAGCAATCCGAAAAACACTTTTGAGTATGGATGATGCTTCTAATGTTTCCGGCAGAGCCAGCTTTCGAAAGAAAAGAAGAAAAGAAAGGGAGGCTCAAGAGGAAAAGTTGCAAGAGATAAGATTGCAGGAGAAGCATAAGTTAAAAGTTACAGAATTTATCGCAGTAAATGAACTAGCCAACCTGATGGAAGTCCCCGTGAGCGAGGTTATTTCAAAGTGTATAGAATTAGGACTTATGGTTTCAATTAATCAAAGGCTGGATGTTGAAACTATAACTTTAGTAGCTGATGAATTTGATTTTGGAATTGAATTTCAAGAGGAATATACGGCAGAAGCACTGGAGGATATAAAAGACAATCCGGAAACATTGGAACCTCGTTCACCGGTTGTAACTATAATGGGGCATGTTGATCACGGAAAAACTTCTCTTCTTGATTATATAAGAAATACCAATGTAGTAGCCGGTGAATCCGGAGGAATTACACAACATATAGGCGCCTATAAAGTAGATGTGGAAAATGGTAAATATATTTCATTTTTAGATACACCGGGACATGAAGCTTTTACCGCAATGAGGGCTCGAGGCGCTAAATTAACCGATATTGTAGTGCTTGTAATAGCAGCCGATGATGCAGTTATGCCTCAAACTATTGAGGCTATAAATCATGCCCAAGCTGCCGGTGTTCCTATTATCATTGCAATTAACAAAATAGATAAAGCGGGTGCTAACCCTGAAAAAATCAAACAGCAACTTGCCGAAAGAAATATATTGGTTGAAGACTGGGGCGGCAAATATCAATCGGTTGAAATTTCCGCCAAATCCGGTCATAATATCGATTTGCTATCGGAAAAAATACTATTGGAAGCAGAGTTGTTAGATTTAAAAGCAAATCCTAATCGCTTAGCTAGAGGGGTAGTTGTAGAATCGGAATTGGATAAAGGAAGAGGAATAACCGGTACAATTTTGATACAAAAAGGTACGTTAAAAATCAGTAACCCGTTTGTAGCAGGTAATTATTATGGCAAGGTTCGAGCAATGTTTGACGAACGAGGCAACAAAGTAAAAGAAGCTCTACCCTCAACGCCGGTGCTGGTGCTGGGTTTCGAAGGAGTCCCTCAAGCAGGTGATACTTTTGTGGTCGTTGAATCGGAAAGACAAGCAAGGGAAATAGGATTAAAAAGACAACGGTTGAAAAGAGAACAAGATCAAAAACAAGTTCATTATGTTACTCTTGATGAAATTGCAAAACAAATCAGTATCGGCGGTGTAAAAGAATTAACACTAATCGTAAAAGGTGATGTTGACGGCTCGGTTGAAGCTTTATCGGATTCGTTGATGAAGCTTTCGAATGATGAAGTAGTTGTGAAAGTAATTCATAAAGGAGTGGGTGGTATTTCGGAAAGTGATGTTCTGCTAGCTTCGGCCTCGGAAGCCATCATAATAGGTTTCCATGTCCGTCCGAATATAAATGCTAGAAAATTAGCTGATTCTCAAAAGGTGGATATAAAAATTTACAGCGTTATTTATGATGCAATAAATGAAGTAAAATCTGCCTTAGAAGGACTTCTATCTCCTTTACTGAATGAAAAGGTAGTCGCAACACTGGAAGTTAGAGATATTTTCAAAGTTCCGAAATTCGGTTTGATTGCCGGTTGTTATGTACAAGACGGCAAAATCTCCCGTAACAGTAAAGTGCGTCTCATCAGAGAGGGTATTGTAATTCTTGAAGGAGAAATCGGTTCATTAAAGAGATTCAAAGATGATGTCAGAGAAGTTGACGCTGGGTATGAATGCGGTTTGAATATATCTAACTTTAATGATATTAAAGTCGGTGATGTAATTGAAGCATATAAAATAGTTGAAACAAAGAAGAAATTACAATAATGAGTTCGCTGTAAAACCCTAATATTAATAAGTCCACTAAAAAAACTAATGAAAACCGTTAAAACGGTTCAAGTTTTTATTTTGGTCTCATTAACCCACGACTTAAGGATGTGTTGTACAACTAATAAATTGTCATTTCGAAGGAGTCTTCGACTGAGAAATCTT
>CBFDUR010000335.1:0-3415 GCA_965613005.1 uncultured Ignavibacteriales bacterium | reverse complement strand
TTATGAATGCAATAAATTAGATAGAACAAAATGGTGTGCCGCTGTTCGCCGTCTTTTTGGCAGGGCTTAGTTCAACACAGGATTATACCTCACAGTCCGCCGGGCTAACCGGATTCGATATGAATCCTTTATAACGTTATACACGACAACAATACTTTTTATGATCTAAAACTTTTCAAGTTAAGATTCTTGATTATTTTATAATGTTTTGTATTTCCCGTTAACAAAACGACACCGTTTGTTATTGCAGTTGAAGCAATTAAAGCATCGGCTAAAACAAGGAAACTACTTAAGTAATGTTGTTCAACTAAAAACATTGCCTTTGCTGAAATATCTTCATTAATAAACAATATTTTTGCGTCCCACTCCCTTAAAGCAGACCTCAGTAAAGTAAGTTCTTGTTTATTTCTCATACCCTGCACTAATTCCATATACGTAACTACCGAAATGAAGAATCCATTTAAATTTTCAATAACTTTATTTGCTTTCTGGTTCCCTCGCATATACCAAATTAAAATATCGGAATCTATCATTATCATAAGAATCTTTCTCTCCTAATTTTGCGAATATAGGAATCTACATCTTCTAAATCTGTCCTATCCTTCCAAATGCCGAACAGTTCTTTAGTTTTTCGTGAGTTTTTTCTTGATTTATCTAAGGGAATTAACTTGGCATAAGGTTTGCCGCGAAATGTTATAATGACTTCTTCACCTCGGGAAATCGAGTCAAGAAGTTCTTTTGTATGGAATCTTAATTCCTTGGCAGTAGAATACATAATAATGTTCCTCTATTAGTTTATACTTTGTAATGTAAACTATCTCGAAGAAAAAATCAACAGTGTATAACGGCGTTGCTTTTCACCCGCCTGTCTGCCGAAGGAGAGGCTTTAACTCAACACTGGATTATCTCTCAGTCCGGCTTATCGCCGGATTCGGTATGAATCCTTTATAACGCTATGTGGGCTTATTTCAATAAAATAATTTTAATTGTTTGAAAATATTTATCTGCATTAATAGTTAAAAAATAAACTCCGCTCGGTAATCCATTTGAACTTAATTTATAATAATGACTTCCCACATCCTTTGTTTCGTTTAATAAAGTATTAACTTTTTGCCCCAAAATATTGTATAAAACTAATTTAACATTTGTTCTATATGGTATATCATATCTAATATTTGTTTGATTGTTAAAAGGATTTGGATAATTATTGTATAAATGAAAACTGCTTGGAGCAGAGATTTTTAATTCCTGAGTTTTGGAAAAATAATTGTTCCAATATTTTGTAACTGTTGAAACACGCCAATAATATGTAGTGGAGTAATCGAGATAGTTAACAACATAAAAAGTATCAGAGACTGTCTCATCCATTATTATGTTACTAAAAAGAGAATCTTTTGCTAATTGAATCCTATATTCTGATATGTCTGCGGAACTATGCCATTTCAGCTTTTGTCTATTTGTAGCTTCGAAATTGTTTATACTGCTAATTACATCAATATTTGAAGAAATTTCTTTATAAAAATTACTACCGTTAGTTCCGACATAAGTTTCGTTGTGAAAAGTAGCAAAACTTGTAATTCCCTTTTTTATAATTCCGAGGTTACTTTCTTGCCAAGTTTTTCCGTTATCACTGCTTTTCAGAATTCCTTTACTGGATAATCCGCAATAAATATTATTATTATTTGTTATAATGGCAGTAATACTAGAATTATAAAGCGGAATATTTAACTTTTCCCAAGTAATTCCTTTATCATTACTTCTGTATAACTTGTTAACTGACCCAGAACCCAAATAAAATACTCCGTTTTGAGAAGCAAAAACAGCTGCTCCGGAATATAAATCATTAATATATTTTTTAGTCCAGCTTTCACCTAAATTATTTGAGTAATAAATATCGGAGGTTCCATTAGTTACTATAACTGTTGAATTATATATTGCCACTGACGAACTATTGATATTATTTGGCATTCCATTAGTCATCTTCACCCAAGTATTACCATTATCAGTACTTCTAAAAACCCCGAATCCGCTACCGATAAATATTCCGTATTTGTTCCCGACAATTGTTTCCAACTCCGACGAATCCATGTTTGTGTTCTTTTTTTTCCATGAATTACCATTATCGGAAGAAATAAAGAGTTCATGGTAAAATTCACCGGACCATGTTGATGCCAAAACAAATATCCTATTATTTAAAAAAAGAATGGAAGTGATAAATTCATAATTCCATCCTAAATTTAATTTTTCCCAAGTCTTTCCAGCTATCTTCCTTCTGTATAATCCTGAACCATCAGTACCAAGAAACATATATTTTTTGTCAAAATCCATTGAGGTTATGTTAAGTTCATTAACACCCTTCATTTTTCTATACCAATACATTTTAGTTTTTGATGAACTATAAAAACCATCATAAGTTGCCAGAAAGAGTGTCGTTTTATTACCGGTAATTTGAAATATTGTGTTGGTTTGTAAACCATAATTTATTTTTTGCCAGCTAATACCTTCATTTGTTGATTTAAAAAATCCGTTGTGATAAACCCCGACATAAATGATGCCCTCATCGGCATAGATTGAGTTAATAATATCAGACGGAGCTGTTGCATTAGACGGTAAAAACCAAGTCAAACCGTCATCGGTACTTTTGTAAACTTTTGCATAATTATTAAAATCAAAGGCATATAAAACTCCATTTACTTCAGAGATTCCTTGAAAATTCCAAGCATATTCATAAGGATCTATTCTCTCCCAGTTATCACCGAAATCAATACTTCTAAATACACCGGAACCGGAAGCTCCGGCTGCCGATGCCAAAAGAATATTGGATTTAGTTAAAAATATTTTTTCGATATCTTTATTATTAATTCCGTTGTTTATTTGTTTCCAACTATTGCCACAGTCCCTTGAACGAAAAACACCTTCGTATTCTGAACCAAGAAAAATCAATGAGCCTTTTGAAAAAACCGTTTGAAATCTACCCGATTTAATTTTAGACCAGTTTGTATCGTTATTAGTCATTCTAAAAATACCGGCATCGGTAATAGCAATAAGAGAATTATTGCAAAATGCCAGTTTGTTAACTTTTGTATTTCCCAACCCTATTGAACTCCAATGTTCACCCAAATCTGTGCTTTTATAAACACCTCCATTGCCTGCAATATAGATAGTACTTTCATCAATTACTGTTGCAAATATTGTACCTCCATAAGGACCATCATTTCTTTTCCAATAACTATTTTGAGCAAATAGAATGTTTGAAAACATAAAGCACAATAATAATACTCTAATCATACTTCCCCCTCAAATTAAGAACGCATAGCAGATTCCTTGAGCTAACCTGAGCTATCAAAAAATAACATTTCCTTTTGTTACAAATTATATATTTCAGATAAATTTAACAAACACAATTTATAAACAA
>CBFDUR010000334.1:0-3418 GCA_965613005.1 uncultured Ignavibacteriales bacterium | reverse complement strand
GAGAATAGTTATTTTGTACATATTCTTCTATTTTTTCACCGAGATGCCCTATAACAAATGTTGCTTTATCAACTCCTTCATCCAGAAGCTTTTCTATTATATGTGCAATAATAGGCTTGCCGCCTACATTTAACAGAACTTTTGGCGTTGAATAAGTGTGTGGTTTTAATCTACTACCCAAACCGGCTACCGGTATTATGGCTCTCATGTAATCACTTTATTTCATTTATCGAATTTATAAAATTACTTAATATCAAATTAAATAACAATTTATTTGATATTATACTAATGTAAATTTCATCAATGTATTATTCTAAAAAGATATATTCCTCTTATTCACAATTCGAAAACTTGGAAACGACCCTAGATATCCTTCATTAATATTCCGGTTAATAATTGGAGTATTATTTTTTTGAAATCAATTTTATTCCACCCGTTTAATAAATCCTTACTACTTATTGCAAAAGTTATTATTTGTCTTGCGGTAATAAATAGGAATGAAGGAACTTTAATTTCTTTATGAATTGATAAAGGCTTAAAAATTTAAGGAAGTCTAATCCAATAATTGAATTAAAAATGAATTTATTCAAACGGTTGAAAAAACTTCTTTCAGAACAGAATCAATACTTTTTACATTAACATAAAAAGAAATAATTTTTTGTAAAACTTGCTCGACCACTGCATCAGGGCAGGATGCTCCGCTAGTCAAAAGTATCTCAACAGGTTTCTTATCCGGTAAATAATTCACGGATATTTTTTCTTCTTTTGAGTAGATATCAAAATGATTGATTTTTTCTTTTGATAATATCTTATCGGGAGAAGAAATGAAATAAGTTTTTATTTTTTCCCCGCACAATTTAACTATATGTCCCGTATTTGAGCTATTGTAACCGCCAACTACAACAGCAAAATCCGCCTTTTGATTTAGCAATCCGTAAGTTGCCTCTTGGTTATCATTCGTAGCATAGCAAAGTGTATCTCTCGTATCCGCAAAATGTTCGGCCGAATTTTTAGCACCATATTTTTTTATTATAATATTCTTCAAATAATCGGATATAGTTTGAGTTTCAGTAGCCAACATTGTCGTTTGATTCACAACTCCTATTCGTACCAAATCTTTTTCTGCGTTAAATCCATTTGAATATTTATCTTTAAAAAACGAATAAAAATCAGTTGTACTTTTTTCTCCCAGTATAACGGAAGCAAGGAATTTTGTTTCTTCTAAATCACGGACAATTAACGACGGCGAATTTTGCGCGCTATGTGAAAATGTGGCGCGGGTTTCTTCGTGTGTATGTTTGCCGTGGATAATAATTGTATGTTTTTTTTCACTTAATTGATTTGAGCGGTTCCAAACCTTTTCGACAAACGGACAGGTGGTGTTAAATTTATATGGATCGATTCCTAAATAATTCAACTTTTCTTGTATTTCCAATGTTGTTCCGAATGCCGGTATGATTACAATATCTTCCGGTTTTAATTCGTTCCAATCGATTAATTGATTTCCATCGGTATTCATTATAAATTTCACACCGGAATTTAATAAATCGGTATTTACACCGGGGTTATGAATTATTTCGCTTAAAAGAAAAATTCGTTTCTCCGGATTTTCTTCGATTGTTTTGTAAGAAATTTCAATTGCATTTTCAACCCCGTAACAAAAACCGAAATGACGAGCCAGGTAAAATCTTATTGGACCGAAGTCTAATACAAACGGTGAAAAATCATTTTTCCTGGGATCATTTATTTTCCGGAATTCTTTTATTTTGGTAATAAAAGAACTTCGATAAAACTGGGGTATATCAAATTTCTTCATTGAAACGTAATTTCTTATTTACGAAATGCAAATCTATAAAATTAACAAACAGAATATACAACATCTTACAATGACTAAACCTGTATTAATCCGTTTTACCTATACAAGAAAACAAAACCGGAAAACCGGTTGAATAATTATTATAATTATTGTTAATAATATAAAGCAAGGTTAAAAATAATGGAGTAAAAAATGTTTTTTGATTTTTTCTAATATGTATTATCAGGTGGGAATCCATTTTTAATTCTAAATTTCCAGACCTCCGTTCCCAATTTATGAAAAAACAGAATCCGCCGGAATGACTGTCTAAAAGTAAACTCATTTATAAATTTTATTATCTCAAGCCCTTATAAAATTTAAATAACATTTAAATGGCTTTAAAATATATTTTTATTTGAAAAACATTAGCGTTAAAAATTGTTTCATACGAATGAAGATAAGGTTCTTAATTCAGAACAAAATTAATTTTATTTATTTCTTCTTTAGCCTTAATTACTTTATAATATGCTAATGCGTTTTGTAGGAATTGCTTACTTTCGGCGAGTCTGTTCATCGTTTTATACAACACCCCTAATTCATATTCAGTATCGGCACTATTCAATTCATTAGAGAGGTTTTTATTAATGCGTAGACTGGTTAACAAAAAATTTTCGGACAATTCATATTTCTTAAGATTTTTCTGAATAATGCCTTTTACTTTATAAATATCGGCAACCGTCAATTTATCATTAATTTTATAAGCTATTTCCAATGCTTTATCTGCCAAGCCCATCGCAATCTGCAAATCACCTTTTTTAGAATAAATATATGCTTTACCCAAATATGATATTCCTAATGCAGGGAGATACCCTATCCTCATAGAAGTGGAAATACTATTATTAAATTTTGAGAGAGCAGTAGAATACTCTTCTTTTTTTGTATAAAGCATCCCCATATTGTGTAAAATTTCGGCAATTCTTTGAATATTACCGATTTTCTCAAAATTTGTTAAAGCTCTGCGATAGAAATTTAATGCGGTATCCAAATCGCCCTCTATATTGCTGATAATACCGAGATTGATTTCAATCTTTCCAGTTAGGGAATAATCTTTTGTATTGTTTAATAGCGACAAGCTTTTTTCAAAATGCATTCTTGCTTTTTTAAGGCTGCCGAGTTCACCATAAATTGTTCCTAAAAGATTTTCGCAACTAGTGCAACCTTTATTATCATTCAATTTTTTGAATAGTTTACTTGCTTCGCGTATATAACCAAAACACATTTCCCATAATGCTTGCCTGCTGTAGATTTCTCCTAAGGCTAATAATGCATTAGCCTTTATATGAATAAGTTTATTATCTGCTTTAGTATAAGATATGATTTGTTCATAAATAGTTACCGCCGAATTTAATTCACCTGTAATTATTGTAAATTGACCTAATTGCAATAAAAAATCCAGAAATTTATTCTGCTCTATTTTATAACTTATTAGTTGCTCATACCGCCTATTATGCTGAATAGTTGAAATAATGCCATCAATCAGCGAAGCAGAAAATATGCCGATACTTGCGACTGCCAAAGCATCCCTGAATTTTTTTGATTTTGCGGAAGCATTATAATACTCAT
>CBFDUR010000333.1:0-3424 GCA_965613005.1 uncultured Ignavibacteriales bacterium | reverse complement strand
TGCCTTTTGTTAATATTCAGAATCAGAAAACTTGAAAAGAATCTTTTTAGAAAGACTTGATAAATTGAAGTTAAATTTGTTTTCAAATAATCATTATCAGTTTATAAATCAAAATATTTTTTTCTTAGAAAGGAGAGCAATAAAATGGAGCAAAGGAAATTGGGCAATCAAGGATTGAAAGTACCGGCTCTTGGGTTGGGCTGCATGGGCATGTCTGAGTTTTACGGTAAAAGAAACGATGATGAATCGATTGCAACTATTCATAAAGCAATTGAATTAGGTATAAATTTTTTAGATACTGCCGATATATACGGTGTCGGTGATAATGAGAGGCTTATAGGAAAAGCAATAAAAGATAGGAGAGACGAAGTTATAATAGCAACAAAATTTGGTAATGTACGTGGGATAGACGGCAGCTTTATAGGTATAAACGGAACCCGAAAATATGTGAAAGAAACTTGTGAAGCCAGTTTAAAAAGATTAAATGTGGATGTAATCGATCTTTATTACCAACATAGAGTTGATCCTAATACCCCTATTGAAGAGACTGTAGGTGCAATGGCAGACTTAGTGAAAGAAGGTAAAGTAAAATTCATTGGATTATCGGAGGCAGCTACTAATACCATAAGACGCGCACATGCCGTTCATCCTATATCTGCTTTACAAACCGAATATTCAATTTTGACTAGGGATCCGGAAGGTGAAATATTGAATACTTGCCGTGAATTGGGAATCGGGTTTGTTGCTTACAGCCCGCTCGGAAGAGGATTTCTAACAGGAATTTTTAAAAGGAAAGAAGATATTCCCCAAAACGATTACCGGCGTAAATCACCTAGATTTATGGATGAAAATTTCGAACATAATCTGAAAATCGTTCAAGCTCTTGAGAAAGTAGCCAAAGATAAAAAATGCTCTCTATCTCAATTAGCTTTAGCTTGGTTATTAGCACAAGGTGAGGATATTACCCCGATTGCAGGCACTAAGCATATAAAATACCTCTCGGAAAATTTGGGCGCTCTAAATATTAAACTAAGTAATGAGGACCTTGAAAGAATAAATAATATTGTTCCAAAAGGTGCTGCGAAAGGTGAACGTTATCCTGAAGCCGCTATGCGAGCCGTTAACCGATAGTCTATCGTTTTCGAAACGAGAATGTTTCTCAATAATATATTTTATTCTAAATTTTCGAGAGACTTTCGAGTGGATTAAATAACTTTTGATGCAGAACAGAATATAAAGAATTATGAATAATATTAATTCCGTTATCTCTTTCAGAGTTACCGATGTGCAGAAGAATTTATTTGTTAATTCGCTTGGTAGCTTTGGAAAGGTTACTTTTCTTAAAAATATTCCGGAAGAAAAAAAAGCCCATGTATTATCTTCTGCGGATGTTCTTCTTGCTTGGTATCCTCCAGATGAATTGAAAAATATTGATAGAAAAAATTTGCAGGGGATTAAACTTGTTCAGCTTTTATCAGCAGGATATGATCAGTTGGATTTTGAACAATTTTCATCTGATTGTCAAATTGCATGTAATAGAGGAGCTTATGCTGAACCAATGGCAGAATATATACTAGCTATGATATTAGCCCTCTCCAAAAATTTACTTTTAAAGCATAAAAGAATGGTTAACGGAGAATTTGATCAATTATCCGAAAACCGTATACTAAAGAATAAAGTATGTGGTATTATAGGATTCGGGAGTATCGGGAAAACCTCTGCAAAATTGTTAAAAGATTTTGGAACGAAAATTTATGCAATCAACTCTTCAGGCAAAACCGGAGATGAAATTGATTTTATCGGCACATTAAATGAATTAGATTTTGTTTTGAAGAATTCGGATATAGTTGTAATTTCTATCCCGTTAAAAAAGGAAACGAAAAATTTAATCGGGAAAAGAGAACTGGAATTAATGAAACCGGATGGAATGATTATCAATGTTGCCCGCGGATCTATTATTAATGAGAAAGATTTATATTATCATTTAAAAAATAATCAAGAGTTTTTAGCGGGCATAGATGCATGGTGGAATGAACCGTTTATTAGTGGGAAATTTAAACTCCGGTATCCTTTTTTCGACCTGCCGAATCTTTTAGGCTCTCCTCATAATTCTGCGATTGCACCGGGTTCATTACTTAAAGGTGCGGAACTGGCAATAGAAAACGTTTTAAGATTTGTAAACGGTAAGGAGGTAAGAGGAATTGTTATAAAATCCTAGCGCGGCAAGCCGCAATTTAAAATTAGGAATTATTTTTGAACTATTTCACTTTTTAAATTCCTAATTGTTCTAATTATTCTAATTTCTAATCAAACGACAATTCACAATAGCCAAGCTACAAATTATAAAAGTGTTATACTCACACAAACTTAAACCTCGAAGAGGTGAAATATTATGCAATCCGGTCAAACAAATGAGTGCCTGCTATTATATCACTCTTTCGGAGTTTTGATTTTGGATATTTGGTTTTGGTTTATAATAATTGCACCTCTTCGAGGTTAGTTAAAGTAATACAAGATTCCCGATATCTAACACTACAAAAATGAAATACTAAAAAATTAAGAAAGTCTTGTTACAGAAGAAATGTTGAATTTACAGATATCGGGGTAAAACTCACACAGGATTATTTAAATATTTCTTTAAAAAATTCATCTTTATTCAAACCTCTTTGCCACCGTCTGTGTCTTATTACACTTTCCATTCTTTTTGTTTTGGAAATTGACAGGAATCTACTGGTTTCAACCGGACCTAATTTTTCCGTTAGTAGATTAATCGCTTTTTTCAGCAGTTCTTCTTCATTAGTGTATATTCCTTGGCTCATTTTAGATACTCCACGTTACAAAATCCTATTGGATTCATAGTAATTATTTTAAGTTTATGCTTTTTAGACCTATTTAATAATTTGTCATCACAAGTTATAAATATATTTGCCGACTGTTCTGCAAAAGCAATATGAGCTGCATCGGCAATTCCAAATTTAAGAAAAATTAATTCTTCCGTTCTTTCTTTCGCTTTATTTAAATCATAATCTGATTTGCAAGAGAATTTTTTTAAAAGATACAGCAGTTGATATTTTTCCTGTATGTCTTTTATACACTTAATTTCCATAAAAAGAACAGGTGAAGTAACTAATTTATATTCTCTTTTTTGAATCTTATCAAGTATAAGGTAATAGGCGTCTGTTTCTAGTTTGATTCTCATAAAATCCTGGTTATCAAAAGGACGGCAGATTGTACAGACATCTAAATAAATTTTCTTCAAAATGCTTCTTTTTTTTATTTATAAGATACTAAAAATATTTTTATACAGGAAGCAATTGGATTTAAAGTTTCCCGGAATTTTTTCCCCGTAGATACCTTGGGCAGAAAGAGTCCGTTAGCTAACTGATAACCAAGAAATCTTTCACTTTTGTTGAGAAAAGATTTC
>CBFDUR010000332.1:0-3432 GCA_965613005.1 uncultured Ignavibacteriales bacterium | reverse complement strand
ACCAAATCCGGTTACACTATCTTTTCATTTTCAAAATGGTTATAAAATGCACCTCATGTAACGCCTGCCTCTTTTGAAATCTCTTCAATTAAGCAAAAGCCAAAAAGACCGATTAATAAGAAATAGTGATTCCGTATAGAAAATGTTATTTTTTTTTAATATTCGCCTCATTTTTCAACTTTCCCAATCTTAATCAGCTCTTTAAAAAGTTGATACGCTGTTATGATACCGAAATTACTTACTTTGAATCCGGCATATCTTAAATCATCGGCATCCCAGGTATTACACGTTTTAAATAAATAATATTTTAAATTCGATTTATAAAAAATAATATCACTATCAAGCTTTGTTGAACTAATTATGTACTTCCCGCTTTTAGTTTTGCTCAATGAATTTTTAATAAAAATTAACAAACTTTTTAATTGTGTTTTATTTACATTTATTGATACAGTAAAATCACCCCACTTAATAAAATACTTAATACCCAATAAATAGCCTTGTACTCTCACAACACTGGGTGTAGGATACAGTAAAGCTTCTGCACCTAAGAAATAATTTGTTCCTGAATGTTGATAAAACTTCGCGTCTCCCCATCCAATATCAACATATTTATATTTTTTAAAATTACGCAATATTGACAATTGTGATTCCGTAATCTTATTTATCGGAAAGATTATTCCCACATGCCAAGAATTCTTTATAAAATAGATTTTAAAATCTTTAGGTATACTTAAAAAATCATTATCTTTAGCATAAATATTATATGATAGGATAAGACTAATTATTATATAAAAGAGCAATGATATATTTAATATTCTTTTTTGCATAATATAACCCATTATAAAAATGGATGATTATTCAAAACATACAGAGTATAAAGACCGGTTTAAATTTACAAGTTTACAAAAGAGAGTTAAAAAAGCAAACTATAATTAAGAAAGTTAAACCGCAATCTCTTTAGCTTTCCTGCTTTTAATTTTTTAGGGAGATTAAGCCGGCATTTCGGAGGCTTGTAAAATGATGTTACCGGGAATACCGGTTTTATAAATATCTGCAGGAAATAATTTTTCAGCTTCAACGAGATCCGCGATAGTGTCTATCTCGTACCAAGGCTTATTGTCAAAAGAAACAGCTTGAAAATATAGACTACCGTCAGCCACCATTTCCGCAAAAACGGTTTCATAATAATTGTTTACTCTGCCGATCGAAATATACCGGCAAAGTCTTTCTACAATAGCATGCCATGAAGAGAGTGAAAAACTGTATATATTAACCGTCTTATATCTAATGTCGTCATAAGCTTCAATAGTCCCTATTTGGAATCTTTTAACAGATTGGGTTTGATCGACTATGACTGTGGTACCATTCATCCAAGCTTGCATATGTGCAACGGCAATTCTGCTAGGATAACACATGTCATCCAAAAGGGATTCGTCAAAAACAAGATCGCTTTCGATTAACATAAAAGGCTCATTAATAATTTTACGAGCCATCCAAAGGGAATAGATGTTATTGGTTGTTTTATAAAGTGGACTAAAAATATATTGGATAGTTATATCGTCAAATTTTATTCCAAGAAATTCGCGTATACAATTTCCATGATATCCTGTTACTATAACAAGTCGTTTGAACCCTTGCAGTTTCAAAGAAACGACAAGTCGTTCAAGAATGGATTTCTCATTAACCAAAGTGAGGCATTTGGGTGAATTTCGGGTCAACGGATAAAGACGACTTCCTGTTCCGGCAGCGAGAAGTAATGCTGTTGTTATGCGTTCGTTACCAAAGAAATTATTAAAATTTAACTTCATTTTTTAATTTGCTGATGTTTTTTAAATGTTTATGAGAGTAGGCTATAACATTTTAGCTTGTCACTCATTTGTACTCTTTTGTGCAATTTGAGTACTAATAAATTACATAGGTATTGGTTTGTGCAATAATTGCAAATCGATATATATAATCTGATTATAAAGATACACAAAAAAAATGATAATCTGAAATATAGGCGTCACAGTAAGTTAACACAAAAGCCATACACAACTTCAAATTAGCTTTACTTGACTTCGTTTCACACAAGCCGACCATCAAAGTCGATAGTTGCAAAAGAGAGTATATTTTGTCAACATTATAAAGAATTCATCTCGAATCTTCAATAAAATGCATCGGGGAGAAATAATCCAGTACCGGACTAAGCTCCTCTTCCGTTCTGTGAACTTCGGCTAACCGTAATTTGGGGTTGATACTACAAAAATTTAATATTTTATTTCTATATTGTTATGATATATAAATTTTTTGATAATTTTGGGTTGTAGTTTTTCAATCCGGTATCGCTGATGGGGTGGATCGCTAAAAAACTGTGTGACAGGCGGATGAAAAGCTACACCGTTAGACTTTAACTGGAGGAAGATATATTGAACAATAAAAACAATCGTATATGTCCGGTTGAGAAAGCAGGCATTCTCGACAATAAAATTCGAAAATGGATACACAATCCTCAGAAAATATTAGGACACTATATTAAAGAAGGAATGACAGTTCTGGATATAGGATGTGGCCCTGGTTTTTTTTTCTATTGACATGGCTCAAATAGTCGGTAAATCCGGTCGAATTATTGCTTGTGATTTGCAGGAAGGGATGCTTCAAAAATTAAGAAACAAGATTAAAGGGACAGAATTTGAGGAACGTATAACACTGCATAAGTGCGAAAAGAACAAAATAGGTGTATCGGAACGAGTGGATTTTGTTTTATTAT
This sequence comes from uncultured Ignavibacteriales bacterium, assembly GCA_965613005.1. Classification (GTDB taxonomy): domain Bacteria; phylum Bacteroidota; class Ignavibacteria; order Ignavibacteriales; family Ignavibacteriaceae; genus CAVVVS01. Next base: position 683 of record CBFDUR010000332.1, on the reverse strand, counting down.
TCTACGTGATTCACGAAGTCCCGGATATGGAAGAATTATTTAATGAGATAAGGATAATACTAAAACCAAACGGACATGTTTTCATAGCGGAACCACCATTTCACGTCTCAAAAACTGCTTTTGAAAAAACTGTCGGAAAAGCCCGTGACGCTGGGCTTACAGCCATTAAAAGACCGAGCGTGTTTTTGAGTAAGACAGTCTTGTTGAAAAATGGCTAATAACAAAATGCACTCTACTTTTATTTCGCTGCATATAAACAATTGATCTCTTTGTTATGTCTTTAAAAATATGAATGTATGATTGAAAAGCATAAAAATTTCCTTCTTCCAGACAATCATATAGCCCTAGCGCGGCGTAGCCGACAACCAAAAATATATTGATATGTTGTTTACAAAATGGTTTTTTGATTTTGCTTTTTAAATTTCTAATTGACCCCGTTAGATAATCGCAATAAATTCTTATCATTATTTTAAAATAATGTATCTAACGGGGTTGACCTAATTATTCTAATTTCTAATCAAATAACAATTTACAATAACCAATAAAACAAACTATTTATTAAAGTCCTGTGCGTGCAATTCTTGATTGTTTGTTTTGGATATTGTTCATTTTTTAGGTAATTAGACCAATTAGAAATTAGATTAATTTTATCCTAAGAACTGCAAAATATTATCTCACTTTAA
>CBFDUR010000331.1:0-3449 GCA_965613005.1 uncultured Ignavibacteriales bacterium | reverse complement strand
ACATTCGGAGGATTTCCCGAACCGTTTCTATTTAGTATTGAGAATAATAGGGAAGATGCATTAAAATTTGCCTCGCGCTGGAAGAATCAATATTACACTGATCTAGTTCGTGAAGACATTCTTGAATTCAGTAGGATTCAAGAAATTAAGACAATCAGATTGCTATTGGATTTATTGCGATCAAGGGTGGGTTCTCCTCTTTCGTACAAGGCTATTGCCGAAGATTTACAAATATCACCAAACACAGTTAAAAAATACGTCTCCGTTTTAGAAAGTCTTTATATTATTTTTTTCGTTCGTCCCTTCCACAGAAATATTGCCAGAGCAATTCTTAAAGAACCGAAAGTCTATTTTTACAACAGTTCGTATGTGGAAGGTGATGAAGGAGTAAAACTAGAGAATACGGTTGCCGTTTCACTTTTGAAGGATGTTCAATTTCGTTATGATGCGGAAGGAGAAAATATTTCATTAAATTATTCAAGAACCAAAGAGAATAAGGAAGTGGATTTCGTAATAGTGTCGAACAACCGTCCGGTACGCTTCATTGAAGTTAAACTTTCCGATCGAAAGCCTGCCGCTTCATTAGTTTACTTTTCTAATTGTTTTCCCGATGCCTAGTTCATTCAACTTGTGCATAATCTTCCTTCAGGAAGAGACGATAAAAAACATTAATCTATTACGTACCGGTGATTGGTTGAATAGTTTGACGGTATAAAAATTCGGCTTTATATTTTCGAACAAGTTGATCTTTAATAAGCATGTTGTTAAGCGAAAGTATAGGAGTTTGACTAAAATGTCCCATTTTTTCTTAATATTAAAGGAAGATTTCTTTTCTTTTTATAATTAACAATAATTTTATTTAGCCCCATCTTAATACTTGCACTATTATCAATACAAAATAGTTGATTTTCTACTTTTTGATTGCTGCAACTGTTCCCAGTATTTTTTAATTTTACGTATTCTTTATCCCGTGAAAATTTGTGATTAATATAAAATCATTTTAAGATCGCAACAATTTTTTCCTGTATTTTTCCTGTTGATTCAACATGTCCATCGGAAAAGATAAATACATCAATTTCACTCCTTACACCGAAGTCACCCGTTAAATATATACCGGGTTCAATAGAAAAAGAAGATGAAGGGAGTAGTAGTCGTTCATCTTTGGTTTCATAGTCGTCCATATGAGCGCCGGTACCGTGCAAATCGGTTGTAATGGAGTGTCCGGTGCGATGAATGAAATATTCTCCGTAGCCTGCTTCTGAAATTATTTTTCTTGCGGCATCATCAACTTCAAAACCTCTGACCTCTTTTTTTTCTTTGAATTTTGATTGAACCAAATTGAATGCAGCATCTCTGGCACTTGCCACTATATTAAAAATATTTGCATACCTTTCCGGAACTGAATCGCCCACATAACCGTTCCATGTAATATCAGACCAAACAGCATCCTTTATATTTATTTGAGCCCATAAGTCAATTAAAACAAAATCTCCCTTTTTAATAAGTTTGTTAACATCTTTTGAAGGAGTATAATGAGGATTTGCACTGTTTGCGTTTACACCCACTATTGGGGGCGAATCGGTTATATATCCTCGATCTTCAAACTGATGAAGTATAAATTGTTGTACGTCATATTCGGTTATTGTATTTCCTTTCAATATGTTGTCTTTTATAAAACTAAAAGAATCATCAACAATATCGGTTAAAGCTTCTGCAACAGGTTTGTTATTTCCATATTGTTCTTTCGTCCATACGGCATCAAAAAGAGAAATTAAATCGGCACTGGATTTTATATTAACACCAAATGAGTTAATTTGTTCAATCGTACCTGCATCAACTTTTGATACATAGGGAAGTGCATTTAATGGTGAATATTCCATTGCGATATTTTTAACGTTTTTAAGAATGCTTCCCAAATGTTCCGAAAGTGATGCATGACTTGAATACTGTAATTTTTCTCCCGGCAAATGATCCAAATGGCCTGCTTCAATTGAATTAACTATCTTTACAGGTGTCCCTTCTTTAGGAATAAAATAATAAAATCTGCGGGTTAAATGAGTTTCTTTTGGAATATCCAGAATATTTAAAGCCAATTCATTAGAACCGCGAAAATCGTAAAATAACCATCCATCAAAATTCATAGACCTAATATTTTCCTGAATCTTATCAAGCTGAAATTTTCCCATCTCTTTACCTCCTCATATTTAGGGGGTGGAATAGAATGACTTGCATATAATACAAGAATAAATAACTGTTATTTAGGAGTTATAATTTGATAACTTATTCCACTCCCTTAGATAAAAATTATGTGTGAGGCTCATTTAAAAAAGGTGATTTTTTTTTGTGAAAAAACTTTTATTTTTGCCGATATTCACAATTCAAAAACTTAAAGAACCTTTTTAACTACGCCTCATTTATTGGTTTTCAAATATAATATTTACTTTAGTGCCTTCGTCTAAACTACTGATAATGTTGAGCTCTCCGCCATGGAGCTCCGTAATTCGTTTCGCAATTATTAACCCAAGCCCGGAACCTTGCTGATCATGAATTTTTCTGTTAAACTGCATAAAAGCTCCTATTGAGCTGATTTGTTCCTGGGTCATACCTTTTCCATTATCCGTAATCGAAAACATAGTACTTGTGTCGTTAGATAAAATCGATACAACAACACTACTACCTTTTTCGGAAAACTTAAACGCATTATATATTATTTCACTACTTAACTTTTTTAAATACCCCTCGCTCATACGAAAGACGGCATCTTCCAACTCCAACGCCAAATCATCAACTCGATTAAACTCCGCCGCACATTGTTTAGCAGTTGATTCAATAATATCTTTTGGATTTACAAAATAAGATTCTCTTAATGAATTTACTTTTTGAGGATCGTTAACAATCATTTCAAGTTGAATAAAAGCGATAAAATTTTTGGCGATTTTTTTCATAACTAAAAACTACATACTACCGACTAAACTAACAACTAAGAACTACGTACTACCGACTAATAACTAATAACTGCTCACCTATCCGGCTCTATCCCGTAGTAGTTTATCATAAATTTAACTATATTCATAAACGGATCAGACAAAGAACGAACGGCGTAGCGGACACCTTGCGGTTTCGTTAAAAAAAGCAAGATCAAAAATTTGGCGTTAAAAGCCGGGGCGTATCCAAAAAATGAATGCAAATACTCGTTCTTATAATATCCTCTCTCGTTCTTGCGGTGCATTTGCGCCGTGCCTGTTTTCACCGCTACGCTGTAATGTTCAAGACGCCTTTTTTTTCTCAAAAGCGATTCATCCGCGGCTCGGACAAGCATCCTGCTGATATCCTCCGCGGTTTCTTTTTTTAGAACGCGCCGCCTCTCCACCGGTTTTATCTTTTTATCCGGAGCGTTGTCAAAATCAATTTCATCAACAACATATGGACGCATCAGCAACCCTCCGTTG
>CBFDUR010000330.1:0-3454 GCA_965613005.1 uncultured Ignavibacteriales bacterium | reverse complement strand
AGAAAAATATAACCGGATACAACAAAAATAGTAGACGTTGCATCATAAAAAAAACCCCTCATAATTTGAGGGGCATGAATCATATTATATCTAATATTAATAACTTAATGTGATGCCTAAATTAAAATATCTAGGTAATCCTAAAAATACTTCAGCACTCGGTGCCGTATGCAAAGGTGCATTTCTGACTGCGTTGTAGCGGCTGTCGTCCGTTGCATCTTGAATATATATAGTATCGAATAAATTAAATACGTGTGCAAAAAGCTGAAGATGAACACTATTAAAATTAAACGGTAAATTGTATAATAAGTTTAAATTAAACAGGCTATATGCCGGGGTCTTCCAGACTTGACCGATATCTGTTATCTTATTTCTGGTGAACGGGCTCCAATTAGCGTAATAATTAGCGTAATAATTATATGATAATTCTAATGATAAACCACTTATTGGGAAGATGGTTCCGGAAAGAGCTAATTGAGATTGAGGAGCATCTCCGACTTTCAAGTCTTTAACATAGTAATGATACGCTACTTCGGTACCGACACCGTTTTTATAGTTTTTATAAAGACCGCTGACGTCATCAAGATATTTCCAGTCTCCAATTGAACCGGCTGCGTCAATTCTAAACAATTTAATAGGCTGAAAGGCGCCTTGAAATTCTATTCCGGTGTGGAGGGAATTCATTCCATGTAAAGAAACAACTCCTTCGGTACCATCAGGATTCCTTACACCCACTGAATAAGCTTGATTTTTCCATATTGTATAATAGTAATCAACTTTTGCAGTTAATCTACCATTTACACTACGGTAATTTACCCCTCCTTCAACAGAAGTAAATTTCTCATTTTTACGGTTTTTCAATAATACACCGGTAACATCGTCAATAACGTTATCGAATATCGGAACTTTCGATACATAACCGAGATTTCCATAAATATCAACAGTATAAGAAACACGGTAACTTGCGCCGCCTTTGATTTGGAAACCTGGAATTTGCTTGGATTTTATCACATATTGATTCCCATTGGTATTTTTTCTGAAATGATCGGTATAGCTGTATTTAACAGTAGACCAGCCATACATTCCAAAAGCTGTCACTTTACCTTTTGTATATTCACCCTGTCCGTAAAATCCTAACCAGTCGTCTGTATTAGTATTATAATAATCAATCTTATCGCCAAGCACTTTCTGATATTGAGAGGGACTATCGAATTGATTACCTTTAAATATAAAGTACGAACCACCTAATAAATCCCTTACTTCACGGAAGTGATTAATCTTAGCATGTCTCCAATCTAAACCAAATGACGTATTTAGTTCGTTCGATACTTTGTAAAATCCCTTAGATATAGCTCCAAGTGTCCATTGAGTATTAACACTGTTTCTCAAGATTCCTACGGAACCTGTGCTGGAAGCTTCATTTTCGGCGATTGTAGCATTCCAATTAACTATCCTGGAAGGCTGGCTACTATAATCCCACTTCGGGTAACCATACATACCGCTGCCCCCACCGTAACCTCCGGAGTAATAAACAATATTATACCAACTTAAACGATCGCTTAATTGTGAATACCAGTTAAGGTTTACAACCGGCTTATTGTAATAATTTACTCTCTCGCCCATATAACCGGAAGCATAACGAGTGTGTGTACTTCCATTCCAGTATTGTTTTCCTTTATAAGATGGATTTACGGTATTCCAGTTTTCATTATAAAATCGTCCGGCCGGAGATTGTTTAAAATAAGCTAATTCTGAAGCAGTATATCCTAATTTTTTTGCATAAGAATGGCTGTATGCAGCAATATTCTGACGGTACAAATTTTGTCCGTGCATCTGAGGACCTCCGATTACATCAAGTTCTAATCTGTTTTTACTGTCAATATTATAACTTGAAGCTAAATAGTATGACCAGCCCTCTTGCCAAGTTTTATCTATAAAACCATTGCCTGTACTACGGACACCCATTAAGCTAACTGCCCACTTATTGTTAATTAAACCTGTATTGGCAACTAAAGTTGATTTTAAGAAAGTGCCGCTTCCATACTCTTGTCTAAATTTTATTCCGAATTTTAAAGCACTGGGATCGGTAATAATGTTAATCGTACCGCCAATTGAAGGAGTAGCTAAATTAACAGCGCTTAAACCGCGTTGTACCTGAATAGAGGAAGTAACATCGCCCATAGATGACCAGTCCGACCAGTAAAGCCAGCCGTTTTCCATGTCGTTTACCGGTATACCGTTAATCATAACGGCAACATTACGCTGATTGAAACCGCGCACATTTATACGTGCATCTCCAGCGCCGCCGCCCTGCTCTGTGGCATAAACACTAGGGGTAGAATTTAATACCATAGGTAAGTCTCTGGACCCTAAGTTCATTTTCAATTTTTTTGCCCTTATATTTGAAAAAGCCACAGGAGTTTCACGATTCAAAGCACGGTCTGCAATCACGGTTATCGAAAGAGTAAAAATGTGATTCTTTAATGAAAAATTTAACTCCATGTTGTTGATAAGATTTATTTCCATTTTTTTGGTTTTGAAACCAATATAACTAGCGGTAATAGTGTAACGACCCTTTGGAGCAATAATTTTATATCTACCGTCCACATTTGTTGCTGCCCCCAAGTCGGTACCTTGTAAAAATACATTTGCACTAATTAATTTTTCTTTTGAAGTAGCACTAGTTACTACCCCGGAAATTGTATATTCCTGAGCGAAGAGCGCGGAAGTGCAAAGTAGAATAGCAAATACAAAGAACTTATAAATTCTTTCCATAATATACTCCCTTAAATTTTGTGATAATTATAGTTGTTTAATTGGTGAATTAAAGTATCAGACTATATACTTAATAACACCAAATCAGTATTTGAGTTAAATGTTCATAAAACTTTTAAACTATTTTTTTCACTCAAATGTTTTCTATAAAAAGTCTCAGAACCGAATTTTTTAAAGTGTATAAGAAAATTTATATATACAATGTATTTAAAGTTATAAAAATTTAGTTAATCTGCAATCTAAAAGTGTGATCTCTCTCTTAACGGCGATCAAGCCTTTGAAAAAACAATTGCCTGTTTTTAACGGCTGAGTCATCGGATTTAATTACTCCCAAATAGCAATTCAGAGACTAGTTAAATGAAATAAAAATAATAGATTAGGACGATAAGTAAAAATATTCCCCGGGTTATTTTGGAGAGATAAAAAAATAAGGAAATAGAGTTTTATATTAGTTTTTACTGAAAAATATAAAGTGACAAATGCCACACCCTATTTTCTTAAAACAAAAAGATAAAGAAACTTCTACAAAAAGTATAAAAAATTTTTCAGAAGAATTGTTTCGCCGGATACCAAAACCATAAAACATTTTCTCTCAAAATTCAAAGAATCATTTGGAAAAATATCGTAGTACCGGAAGAGAAAAGATTCAGAACTCCTGACCCTATGAAAGAAAAACAAT
>CBFDUR010000329.1:0-3456 GCA_965613005.1 uncultured Ignavibacteriales bacterium | reverse complement strand
TCTGTCGCAAGGGCTACTTCAAAATTTTTATTATCTCGCCAGATTAAAAAGAAAAATCAAGACAATCCTTTTGTTAGTATACTGGCGGATATTTATTCTTCCGCTCATGAATTGGATTCTGCAGCGGTTGTTTTGAAGAACGTAATAAAATTGGATTCAACCGATATTAACGCATATTACATACTTGCTAGAATTTATGAATTATCAAAGCCGATGGAAGCTATTAACATTTATAATAGGCTCACTTCAATAATAGGACCCGATTGGAATGTATTAATTCATGTCACTAATTTATATGTAAAATTAGGAAAGTATGCTGAAGCTGCGGGAACGATCAATAAATTATTAACAATTTCTCCGAGTAATACTTCATTGGAGAAATTACAGGCTGATTATTATGGGCGAGCAAAAATGTATAAAAAAGCTTTATTCGCTATTAATGATGTCCTGGAATTTCTACCAAATGATTTAGATGCTCATCAAAGGAAGGCCGAAATATTTATCGCACAGGATAAATGGAAGAAAGCAGCCAAAGAATACTCATTTATTATAAAGCAGAATAATGTTTCTTTTAGAACAAAACTACAAATTGGAGCTTCATATTTTAATCAAGCTCTTAAGGACAGTACGTTATTTCCAATAGTGCATAAATTCTTTAAAACAATCGAAAAAGATACCTCTTCCTGGCAGACCAAAATGTACCTCGGTGCAATTGCTATTGCTCAAAAAAATGATTCCATAGCTGTTAAGGATTTTAAGATTGCCTTAAAATTAGCCAAGTGGAATGTGGAACCATGGGTAAGACTCGGTGGATTGTATTTTGATAATCATAAATATAATGCAGCCATAAAGCTCTTGAAAGGGGCATTTAAATCATTTCCTGAAGATTTCAGAGTTAATTTAATTTTGGGACTTTCTCTTGCTCAGAAGGGAAATAATAAAGATGCAAGGAAGTATCTTAAAAGAGCGGTTGAAGTAAATCCTAAAGATATTACAGCTTTATCTGCGTATGGATATACTTTAAGCCGATTAAAAGAAAATGAAGAGGCAATAAAATATCTTAAAAAAGCGCTTGTAATATCGCCTAATAATATAAACCTGCTTAGTACTTTGGGTCTGATTTATGACAGTGAATCAAAATGGGCTCTATGTGATAGTGTTTATCAAAAAGCGTTATCTATTGATCCGACAAACGCTTTGGTGCTTAATAATTATGCGTATTCTTTATCGGAAAGAGGTATTAAATTGGACTCTGCTCTTAACATGGCTAAAAAAGCCATAAAAGCTGAGCCGAAAAATTCTTCATATTTAGATACTGTCGGATGGATATATTATAGGTTAAAAGAATATCAAAATGCAAAAGAATATGTGCAAAAAGCAGTACAAATTGGCGGACACGACTCAGTAATGTTGGAACATCTCGGTGATATAAATTATAAACTTGGACAAAAAGAAAAAGCTCTCAATTTGTGGAAAAAAGCATTTAAAATGGATACCACTAATAAAAAATTGAAATTAAAAATTGAAAAAGGTAAAATTTGAATAAATTATTAATCGTTCTTTTAGGAATAGCGGGACTTGCTATGTTTAGTTTTTATGGATGTGTCCCTTCAAAACCAACAGAGCAAGTAGAAATATTATCTCCCGAAAGACTAGTAAATAGACTTGAAATAAATAGAAGAAGAATAAGAAACTTTGAAGGAACGGGTACCTTGCTGGTAAAAACCAATTCAATGAATAATAGCGCAGAATTTAGAATTATTTTACAAAAACCCGATTCCATTTATTTTACAATTATGGGTCCGTTCGGCATTAGTCTTGCAGAAGCTTTGGTTACTAATAATGACTTCATTTTTTACGATGTATTGCACAACACTGCATACGAAGGGAAATTGAGTGATGATATCATACAAAATATTTTCAGAATCGATTTGCCTTTTGATCAACTGTTAAATGCCTTTATAGGAGCAGTTAATTTAACACAGCATCTTTATAAACAACCTACAAAATATTCAGTTGACTACGATAAATACGTTTTGACTTATGTTGATTCCGTAACTCATGTAACAACAAAACTCTTTGTTGATATTAGAACATTGGCAATAACCGATTATCAATATATTGATAGCAAAGATCGGATTGACTTGGTAGGAAAATATTCGGATTTCGATTATCTCGATAATATTGCGATCCCCTATAAAATATTTTTGGAGAATAAACCGGAGAACCAAACAATCTCAATTAATTACAAAAAAATAGTTGTAAACCGGGGAAGTATAAATATTAGTTTCAAACTACCGGAAGATGCGACTGTGATAAAATGGTAAAAAAAATTATTATTTTACTTACAATAATTTTTATAATATCCACCACTGCCTTTTTCCCGCAAGAAAAGGAGAAGATTAATCAAAAGCGGAAAGAATTATCTTCATTAAAATCACAGATCAGCGAACTACAAAATCAATTAAAATATAAAACACTAAAAGAAAAAAAATCTTTTGTCGTATTAAATAATTATAACAAACAAACTTATTTATTGAATCAACTGATAAATAAACTTCATAAAGAAGAAAAGCAAAAACAAATACAAATCACTTACAACAAGAAAAAAATTGAACAACTAAAAAATGATATAAAGAGTTTACAAGATAATTATTCAAAATATGTTGTTGCTATTTATAAATATGGAAAAATCAGCAAACTGGAAAGTTTATTTGATGCTCAATCGTTGGAACAAGCAATATTACGATATAAATATTTACAGAAATTTTCCGAAGATAGAAGAAAAAATTTATCGGAATTGAAAAATAAAGAAAATGAATTGTTAACTACTAAAAGCCGGTTACAAAAACAGAAAAAAGAAAAATCTTTGATAGCGATACAAAAGCAAACTGAAGAAAAAGAAGCTCAATTTAAATTACTGGAAAGCAAAAGAATAATAGCGGCAATCAGGCACGATAAATCACAATTGAAAATAGAAATAGAAGCAAAGAGGAAAGCCGAATTTGCAATAAAAAATATGATTACGGAATTAATAGTTAAAGCAAAAAGAAGAAGAAAAGAAGAAGAAAGATTAGCAATGGCCAAATTGAATGAAGAACTGCATAAAAGCCGGAAAACCAAAGTTCCGATCAAGGAAGAATCGACGCAGAGTTTACCAAGCCATAATATTAATTTATCAACGAGTAATCTATCATCTTTTTCTGCGCTAAAAGGAAGACTAAATTGGCCGGTAAGTAGAGGGAGAATAATCAAAAAATTTGGTAAAAACATAAACACTCATTTAAATACCGTTACTTTAAATTATGGGATTGATATTAAAACATCTCCCGATGCCGGCGTAAAAGCTGTGGCGGAAGGGATAGTTTCAACGATTAATTGGATACCCGGTTACGGCAGTATTGTAATTATAACGCATAAAGGGGATTATCGAACTGTTTATAGTCATCTTTCGGA
>CBFDUR010000328.1:0-3466 GCA_965613005.1 uncultured Ignavibacteriales bacterium | reverse complement strand
AAACCTATAAAAACTATGCCTGTTGCACTTTCTTTAAGTGCCTTATTTTCTATCTCATACGTTTTGTGCGTTATATACGGATTAATAGTTCCTAACAGTTGGCAGATGTACCCTGTATGGGCAAAACTTTTACCGGGCTTTCAGTGGCTTAGTTTCGGTAGTTTTTTATTGGGCCTGATTGAAACCATTATTTACGGATTTTATGTTGCCTATATTTTTCCCGAAACAGCAAAATTATTTTTGCAATTTAAAATTCCGTTGCCGCCAATGACGGCATTTACCTTAAAAATGAGTGATTTTTTGGTAGATAATCGCTATTTAATTACAATAGTCGTTGTTTTACCACCAATTGTTTTTTGGCAATTTACTAAAACTAAAAAAGGGAAATACCTCTTTGACAAATATATCCTAAAAATTCCATTGCTTGGTTCTATAGTACATAAAACCGTAATAGAAATTTTTTGTAGAGTTTTTTATACATTATACAGCGGTTCTGCCGAAAGTATCGAACCTATACGTATAGCCGCCGAAGCCACGGGTAATCAATATTTTGAGCATCGCATAAAATATGTAGCAATACCTTTAATGCTTAAAAAAGGCACCGGTATTACCAATTCGTTTGAGGCAAGCGGTGTTTTTACGGAAACCGCTATTTCCCGCTTTCATTCCGGCGAAGAAACCGGCACAATTCAAAACACTGCATTACAGTTGGCCAATTATTATGAAAGAGAAACAGTATACAAACTTAAAAATTTAATTGAAGTTATTCAGTTGTTTATTGCAATGATTATTATGGTCGTTATGATACTGCTTACTTTAGTATCGGCGGAAACGGCAATAATTCACCCTAAACCACCGGGATTAAGTTACAACACTACAATTATAGAGAGAAATATAGGATGATTGAAACTAATCTGGAAATGACGGATAAAATAGGTTATCTTCTCTTTAAAAAGGGAATAATCGATTCTGCTATGCTGGAAAAAGCCTTAGATGCAAAAGCTCATGATAAGAGTAAAATTAAAAGAAATCTGGCACAAATACTTGTCCAGGATTTTGGATTTGAACATGATACGATTTTCAAAGAGGTTGCCATTTTATATGCGTTCAGAGAACTTGATATACGGCCCGAAGAAATTCCTCCAAAGCGCTTGGATACAATTAAACAAATGATTAATGACGCAAATCCTCAGCTAAAAGATCAAATGCTGGATCATAAAGTAATTCCCTTTATGTATGATGAAAGAATTAAAGATAAATTAATAATAGCGGCAATTGATCCAACCGATAGAAATATTCCTAAAATAGCATTTGGGTTAAACGCTAAGAAATATGAAGTTATTTACATCAGAAAAAAGGACTATGAAAAATTAATTCAAATGATTCTCCCTCCTGAAAACAAATATCTTAAGATGTTGGAAGAAGAAGCTACAACGGAGTTGGAAATCGAACGGGATGAAAGCTCGCCTGAAGAAGAGAAATTAAATGCGGAAATAAATAAAAGCGCATTAATTAATCTGGTTGAAGGTGCTTTGGTAGAAGGAGTAAGAAGAGGAGCCAGCGATATACATTTTGTTCCAAAACCAGGTAATCGAACCGAAATAAATTTTCGCATTGACGGTAATTTACAATTGTGGCATGTGCAAGAAAATACTTTACCCGAAGCTGTTGTTGCAGTAATAAAAGATCGTTCAAGGGGTATGGACCGGTTTGAAAGAGAACGCCCTCAAGATGGATATATCCAAAGAGAAATTGATAATCACATTATCAGATTCAGAGTTTCAATTTTACCGATGGTTGGTACCGAACTTAGAAATAAATTTGAAAGTGTGGTTGCAAGGATACTAGACGATAGAAAAGTAATTAGAGACATTGATAAATTGGGATTAATCGGTTACGCAAAAAAATCTTTTGTCAAAGCAATCAATGAACCTCAAGGAATGGTTATAATTACCGGTCCAACCGGAAGCGGCAAAAGCACAACACTTGTTGCAGCTCTTTATCAGGTGATTGATCCAACGGTAAATGTCTTAACCGTAGAGGACCCGGTAGAATATGTCATCGAAGGCGCTAGGCAACTAAAAATTGGTCCTAAAATGAATTTTGAACAAGCCATCAGGTCTATTCTCCGCCATGACCCCGATATCGTTTTAGTCGGTGAGATGAGAGACCGTGAAACAGCAGATGTTGCTATTAAATTGGCTAACACAGGTCATTTAACATTTTCAACTTTGCACACAAACGATGCACCAAGCGTTATTGCCCGGTTATATAAAATGGGTATTGAACCGTTTTTAATAGCGTATGCCATCAATTTGATAGTTGCACAACGGCTTGTAAGAAGGTTATGCACAAATTGTAAAAAAAGAGTCGGCAATTTTGATGAAGGGATTATGAAAGCAGCAGGTCTGAATATTGCAGAATGGAGAAATTATGAGGTGTATAAAGCAAAAGGATGTGATAAATGCAATGGTTCAGGTTATAACGGTAGATTGGCTATTCACGAAGCCCTTTATTTTACGAAAGAAATTAGAAAAATTATAGTCAGATCGGGTAATGAAGTCAACGACGAAGGAATACGGACACAAGCAAGGAAAGACGGCAGCTTTAGTTTGAGAGAAGCAGGACTCGAAAAAGTTAAGCTCGGTTTAACTTCTATCGAAGAAGTCCTTGCATTAACCGCTGAAGAATAATAATTTTTAAACAGTCATTTACCGGTAATTCAATAAAGTCGAAGGTCGGAATGATGATATGGATTAAAGATTCTTCACGGTGTTTAAAATGACACATCGGTATTTTTTAGAGTAGACTCGTAATATGGAAGGAATAAATTAACGGCTTGAATATTTTATTTCCAACTTATCAACTTTGATCAGTATAAAAAATTTTAAATATTATTTGGTTATCTTCAACTTAAAATAATTTTAACTAAAACAACGCAGGGAAAAACATTGAATGTTTCCGAAGTAAAATTAATTTTTAATAAATTTATCGACACCATTCCCAAGCACCTTTTGGGACCCGATCGTATTAAATACATACTTGAACGGATCGATATTTTAAACTCTTCGGAAAGATTAATGCTTATTTCATTCGTTAATAAGCTTCTTACCGATATGATTGAACGTGCGCCTCAACGGGTCATTGAACTTGCCGTAAAAGGTATGTTACCCAAAACCCCTCTGGGACGGACGATGTATCGTAAATTAAAAGTTTACGCAGGTGCTAAACATCAGCATGCTGCACAACAACCTCAACTTTTGGAGCTTTAAGCAATGGCTGATAATCAATATTACGGTACTGGTCGTCGCAAGAGCTCTACTGCTCGTGTGTTTATGAAAGCTGGTAACGGTGCAATCACAATTAACAAACGTGATATTTCTGAGTACTTTGGTCGTGAAACGGCTCGTATGGTTGTTCGTCAACCTTTAGAGTTAGTTGAAATGGCAGAAAAGTTTGACTTTAA
>CBFDUR010000327.1:0-3468 GCA_965613005.1 uncultured Ignavibacteriales bacterium | reverse complement strand
GAGGTCTCCGCATTCGAACCCTTCTTTTTCAAGGATCGCCTTAATTTTAGTAAGGGTTTCTTCATCAGGTTCGAGTTCGAGTTTAATGGCAATTACCTTAATTTCGGCAAAATCAAACTCGGTATCTTCATCCACGTCCCAGACTTCATTGGCTACATGAAGAACGTTTCTTTTGGTGGGTTTTAACATGGTCTTCTCCTCTCTTATTGCGTTATATAAAATTATACCACGGCGTATGGTGTGGTGTCAAGGTCAATCGGTTAATCTTCAATTATAGTGTGTCTTTTCCCTCTCTTCACCACTATACCTTTCTTAATAAGTCTTTCCTCCAACGTGTCCATGGCCTTATCAAACATACTGATTTCACGGGAGTAAATAGGTATGTTGCCTTCTTCATCCATCCTGTTTTTCATATTTTTTATTCCGTTACTGTATTTACCTATTTTATTAAAATCTATACCCTTTCCGTTGTCTTTTATTTTTATAGTAACGCTGTGTGAATAAATGTTTATTTCCATTTCTACATTTTCAGCACTAGAATGTTTAATTATGTTATTAAATGATTCTTTTATAGTCATAAATAAATTATGTCTTACTTCTGTTTTAATTTTATGCTCGGGAATTTCTTCAGGGATTTTTATTTTAAAATTAATATTTGTAAGTGCGAAATATTCTTCTGCATTTTCAGCAATATAACCGAGCATATCTTCTAAGTTGTCATTTCGTGGATTTACCGCCCAAACAATTTCATCCATAGTTTCTGCCACTTCTCTGCCGGCTGAGCTTATTTTTTCCAAATTCAAATCAAGTTTATTCGAGTCGCCCTTATCTCTTTTTGCTATTTCGCTCAGTAGATTTATTTTTGTCAATATAGAACCCAAATCATCGTGCATATCTTTTGATATTCGCATTCTTTCTCTCTCTAAAGCGTGTTCGGCTTCAAGTTTGAGTAATCTATTTTTCAATTTTCTTGTAGATAAATATTTTATTGAGAAAATTAAAAGCAGAATCAGTGCAATAGAAATACTAATGTTAAATATATATGTCTGCCAAAAGTAAGGTAATTTAATGATGTTTAGAGAAGCTTCTTTTTTGCTCCAATCATATCTATCTGTTTTTGCAGTCACTTTAAATGTATATTTACCCGGAGGTAAATCGAAATAAGCAACACTTCCTTTGGATTTTCTTGTAACCCACCGATTATTTAATCCCACCATTTGATATTTATAAATAATGCCGTTTGGATTCCGGTAATCCACAGCGGAAAAATTTAATTCCAGTTTATCAATATTTGGTTCCAGCACTATATTTTTTTCATAATTTATCAAACTATCGTTTGCTTTAATTTCATCGATATAAACAAAAATATCATGTTTTGGTTTTGTTTCTTTTTTGGGGTCTATAATTACCAAACCTTTAAATGTAGCAACAAAAACATTTCCTTCTTCCGATACCATAATTCCCTGGCTTGTTCCCGACATACTTTTTTCGCTTAGCATCCCGTCGTTTTTTCTGTAAATGAATGTTTTTATTTTATTTATTTTTCCCTCTGCAAAAGAATCCAGCTCATCTTTTTTAACATAAAAGACACCTTTCTCTGTTGTAAACCAAAATCTTTTTTGTTTATCAATTACTCCTGCATAAATACTGTTTTTATACAAACCGTCTTTTTCGGTTATGTTTATAATATTATCATTTTCTATTCTGCTTACTCCACCGCCGTTGGTAGTTACCCAAATCACACCTTTTTCATCTTCTTGGACCGAAGTAATGAGGTCTTCCAATAGCCCGTTATTTTTTGAAATAATTTTTATTGAATAACTGCTGTCTAAAATATTCAGTCCACCCCCGTAGGTACCGGTTAAAATCTTGCCGGTTTTTGTTTTATTTAGAGACGAAATAAATCTTGAACTTAAGCCTTTTTCCACACTTATTTTATTAATAATGGCTCCGTCTTTGTAAATTAATAATCCATTACCGTCAGTACCTATTAACATTTTATCTTTATATTTTAAAACCGATCTGATATAATTAACGCCTAGTTCGTCTTTCCCTTTTAAATGTTTTACTTTTCCATTTCTTAGAATATATACGCCGTCATCCTTGGTAGCTGCAAAAAGATTACCTTTAGAATCTTCGGATAGAAACATTACACTAATACCTTTTATTAGGGTTTTAATTACTTTTCCATTTTTGTCAATTTCTATAATTCCGTTATCGGTTCCGCATAAAATTCTATTATCTTTTGTTCGATAAATACTTTGTACATAATTTGACGGTAAGCCGTCATTTTTAGTAATAACCGATAACATTGATTTATTCAGAAGATGTAAACCGCCTAATTTTGTTGCAAACCATATTTCATTATTGGTAATAAAAATACCGGTAATATGATTCTCCGGAATTTTACTCTGCTTATGAAATTGATATAATTTATTATTATGAATAACCATCAATCCTTTTCGTTTTGTACCTATCCAAATATTTGAATCGTAATCTTCCTCAATAGAAGTAACATAAGAGTTTTTTAGATATTTAAATTTATAGACGTAATCAGGTTTATTCTTTTTAATTAAATCAAGTCCTTTATTAGAGCCGAACCAAAAATTTTCCCGGCTGTCTTTTTTAATTACATTTATAAATCTGCTCGAAAGGTATTTATTAAATTCAGGTTTTATTAATTTATTTTTATATAATAAATATATTCCGTCACCGAGAACAGATATAAAAACACTATCACCTGAAATATAAAATCTATTAACCCTGTCTGATTTTAAGCCATACGACGTATCTATCAATGTGTATTTGTTACCGTTAATTATAAGCAATCCCATACTCCGGCTACTTATATAAAGTTTATCATTTATTTTTTTTATACCCGATATATCTCTAAAATCTTTTTTGAAATTATTAAAGATGACTTTACTGAATTTTTTATTTGAAAACTTGAATAAACCCAATATTCCGTCGCTTAACCAGATGTTATTTTCATTATCAACAAAAAGATGTGTTACAAATTTTCTTGTAAAAAGAGGTACGTTTTCCCTGTTAAATACCTTGAAATTTGTACCGTCAAATCGTATCAGTCCTTCATCGGTTGCAAGCCAGATAAAACCTTCTTTTGTTTTTTGGATATCAAAAATATTTTGTGTCGGCAAACCGCTATCTTCATTCCAAGTGATGTTTATGAGATTAAGATCGTTAGGGTAAATTTGTTGAGGCTTTAAATATACAGTTCCCTGTGCAAAGGAAATAGAGAACTGAAATAACAATAAAATAATAAGTAATCTTATTTTTAACATAATCAATTATTATAAATTTCGTTTTAATTTAATTAAAAAAACTGGTTTATGCATTAATTATTAAATTTTATTGTAATAACGGATTGCGCCGTAAAAAAGGTTTGGTTTGATTTGTATTATGTTAGAAAAAATAATATTCATTGTTGCCACCGAACACTCGGTAGCA
>CBFDUR010000326.1:0-3469 GCA_965613005.1 uncultured Ignavibacteriales bacterium | reverse complement strand
TAACTTCCGCTTCTCTGGCACTTAAATATGAAAGGATTCTTTCAATTTCAGTTTTTAAAGACTCACTCATCAACTCATAATCAGGATTCGGCTGCTGTTCATTTTCAATAACATCGATAAGACGGTTATCATCACCATGGGTGAATGGAGCATCAACAGATACATGTCGTCTGGAAACTCTAAGAGCATCATGAATTTCTGATATATCCATCTCCAGTTTCTGAGCTAGTTCCGTTGTGCTGGGTTCTCTTTCAAATTCCTGTTCGAGATTGCTGTATGCTTTACCAATTTTATTTAATGCACCTACTCTATTAAGAGGCAAACGCACAATCCTGGATTGTTCGGCAATGGCTTGCAGAATCGATTGTCTGATCCACCAAACCGCATAGGAGATAAATTTAAAACCTCTAGTCTCATCAAATCGTTTTGCAGCTTTTATTAGCCCTAGATTACCTTCATTGATTAAATCACCAAGTGCGAGTCCTTGATTTTGATATTGTTTTGCAACGCTGACCACAAATCGCAAATTGGCTTTAGTCAATTTTTCTAAAGCAAGTTGATCCCCTTTTTTGATTTTATTTGCAAGTTCTATTTCTTCTTCAGAAGTAAGCAGATCGACTTTACCTATTTCTTGTAAATACTTATCGAGAGATTGGCTTTCGCGAAAAGTGTATTGCTTGATAATTCTCACTGATTCACCTCTTTAATATTATTTGTCCAAATTGATCGAATCAACAATTCCGACAATCGATGCATCAACGGGAGCCATATCCACAGGTAACGGAATTACCGCCTCAGAAGCAGTTATATAAAATATTATTTCACCGGCTCCTGCTCCAACGGTATCTACTGCAACTATAGGCTCACCGTTCTCTTTTAACTCGGCATTTATTGGTTGGACAAATAACATTTTAAAACTATGCAGAGTTTTATACTTCTTTGTTGCCCAAACATTTCCAATTACTTTACCGAGAAACAAACTTTATGCCTCACAATATTTACAAAAAGAATAAAAATGAAATTTAATAAATTTTAACCGGGAACTAAAAATTTTCCCTTCCTTATTTAATTTATCTCGCAATACTTTATAAACAAACCGATATTATTAAAAATTGTATAAACTTTAAAATAAAAAAATTAAAGTCTTTCTTCAGGTTTTTCTAATATATTTTTCAGAGTAATATCAAGTTTATCGACAATAGCCATTATCACTGCGTCAACCGGTTTATTTTTTGTAAACTCTGTTTGTCTCGATGAACTTCCGGTAGCAACTAAAACAACTTCTCCTTCTCCAGCTCCAACACTATCAACTGCTACCACGAAATTATCTTTGTCCTTAAGCTCAAGATCAAGTTGTCTTACTATTAAAAATTTTGCTCCTACCAGATTTTCATCCTTTTTTGTAGACCAAACAGTGCCGATAACTTTTCCTAAAAACAATTCTTCCTCACATATCTTTTGGGTTAATTATAATTAGACTAGCGTTAATATACTTCTCAGTGTTTAAAGATACAATTGTTAATTTCAGCAACTAAACAAATTATTGCATCTCTGCAACTTTGTACTTTCCAACGAAATTTTGGAATAAACTATGATGTGTATTCAATCCTAAAACTTTCATAAGTCTATATTTCCAATTATGTCATTGTTCATAATAAAGTTCAACCTTGTTCAATACTTTTTATCGCAGGAATATTATCCTCAATACTACACATTCATTCCCCTGTGTGTCTGCTTTCAATCATGAACGTTTCATTTTTTCTTTTGGAAAATTTATTTCTCCGTTCTTATTTAGATTACTCGGAAGAGAGAATAATAAAATATCATTTTATTTAACTATTTAAAAAGCTTTCTCCTTTCAAAGGAAAATCAAAATTAAAAAAGACTAATAAAATACTTTACGGTTCCCCACTTCTATCACTTAAGGTCCCCGATCCGTATGATAAATATATCTTTTGTGATAAAGAAGAAGAGTTTATTGATGCTCTAAAGACAAGAGTAGAGAATGAATTTACAGAAACTAATGTAAGTTATGTAGTCGGTGACTGTAATGAAAGAATTGATGAAATTTTTAGATATATTCCTCAGCCTTCTAAAAGTAATAGAATATTAACCTTTTGTTTTGTTGATCCTTTCTCACTCAAAATAAAATTCAGTACATTCGAGAAATTAAGTAAAAGATTTGTCGATTTCTTAGTTTTACTTGCATTCGGAATGGATGGTAAAAGAAATATCAATCTCTACATTAAAGATAACAACAGTAGAATAGATGATTTTTTAGGATTAAAGAACTGGCGGAAAAGATGGAAGGTTGCTGAGCAAAAAGGACAAAATTTAGTTAAATTTCTGGCAGACGAATTTACAAACCAGATGGTTAAGCTTGGTTATAGACATGAAGCGATAAATAATTTTATTTCAATTCGCTCAGATGAAAAGAATTTACCTTTATATTATCTTGCATTTTATTCGAGACATCCAAAGGGATATGATTTCTGGAAAAAAGTAAAAAAAAGAAACACTAATCCAACATTTTTTGATTAAAGATCATGGCAACCAAAACATCAATAGAATGGACAGAATCAACTTGGAATCCTATTACCGGATGTAATAAGATAAGCCCCGGTTGTAAAAACTGTTATGCAGAACGGATGGCAAAACGATTAAAAACAATGGGTTCACCAAACTATGCTGATGGATTTAAGTTATCACTTCACGAACACGTTTTAGAGCTCCCTTTAACTTGGAAAAAGCCACAAATTATTTTTGTTAACTCTATGAGTGACTTGTTCCATAAAAATGTTCCGTTCGAATTTATACAAAAAGTCTTTGATGTTATGAATAAAACACCATGGCATACTTACCAGGTATTAACTAAAAGATCCGATAGGTTGAAAGAACTAAATAAAAAGTTAATTTGGACCAAAAATATCTGGATGGGAGTTAGTATTGAAAACCAGGATTATACATACCGCATTGATGATTTAAAGAATACTAATGCTTATATAAAATTTTTATCTATTGAACCATTAATAGGTCCTGTAAGAAAATTGAAATTGGATAAAATTAAGTGGGTAATCGTTGGCGGTGAATCCGGACCAAAAGCAAGACCAATGAAGGAGGAATGGGTATTGGATATTTCGGAACGATTCCGACTTTTAGTAGGAAAAGACCAATGTATAGAAGCAGAAGTTCCGTTTTTCTTTCCCCAAAGGGATGGCAAGCCTAAACAATGGGGCGGTAAAAATAAAAAGAAAACCGGAAGGCTGCTTGATAGGAGAACGTGGGATAAGTTACTAATTTAAAAGCATGATAAATGAAAGGAGTTAAAATGAAATTTAAAAATTATTTGCTGTTCAGTTTAATATTTCTTTTACTTGTAAGTTGTGGAAAGAAAGAAGAAAATGTAATTAAAATTGGTGTAATTATGCCCTTAACTGGTCCTGTTGCTGAACCTGGGAATAACGCATTA